>CAJNCK010000006.1:0-147003 GCA_905221245.1 bacterium | reverse complement strand
TGAAAAGGCGGTGTCTTAACCCCTTGACCAACGGACCAGAGCTGTTATTTTCAACTCTTACTATTATACCGACTTTTCAAACTTTGTCAACTACTTTTTTTATCTTTTTTCAAGTTAAGTAAAAAGAGCCAGAATTATACTGACTCTTTTATTACTTATCAAACTTAGAAGCACGTTCTTCTCCCCACCAATAGGGGATTAGTTCTGCGACTTTAACTGTTTTTCCTATATTATAATCCATCATGAATTCTGCATCTTTATTTTCAGCATTCAACTCTAATAGAAATTCTCTGCAAGCGCCACAAGGCATACCCGAACTTCTACCATACGGCGGTTTATCTCGAAAGGCTAATACTTTCTTAACCTTAGTTTGTCCTGAAAGTTGGTACATATTGAAGAGAGCTGCCCGCTCTGCGCAGAGATGGAATACACCACAGGTTCCCTCCATACAGAAACCTGTAAATATTTGTCCATCTTCTGCTTCTACTGCGGCTACGACATGGTTAGCGTAAACAAAATCAGATACTTCATGTGGATTATATAATTCCTGTGCTTCTTCGTACATCTTTTCCCAGATATCCATTATTGTACCCTTCTTACTTAGAGATTTCCTTTAACATATTTTCTATATGCTGGATTGATTTTTCGCGACCTAACAAGAAGATAGTATCTGGCAATTCTGGTCCATGCATTTCACCTGAAACTGCGATACGAATAGGCATAAAAAGATTTTTTCCTTTAATACCTGTTTCTTTTTGGACTGCTTTAATTTGTGGGATGATATTCTCTGTCACAAATTCATCATCTGTCATCGCTTCGAGTTTTGCTTTGAAGGCTTCAAGAACTGTTGGGACGGTTTCACCCGCCATGACTTCGCGCTCTGCTTCGGTCAATTCTGGGAAATCTGAGAAGAAGAGATCTGTCAATGGGATAATCTCATCTACTGATTTCATTTGTGGTTTATAGAGCTCAACTAATTTTTCAGCCTTGTCAGTCAATCGACCTGCTTCTTCTAGGAATGGTTTTGCCATTTCAAAGATGGTTTCAAGATCTGCATTCTTGATATAGTCATTGCTCATCCAGTCAAGTTTTTTCTGGTCGAAGGCTGCTGGTGACTTGCTGAGACGGTTTTCATCAAAGAGTTTAATCAATTCCTCACGAGAGAAGATTTCGTCTTCACCACCTGGGTTCCAACCTAGAAGAGCAATAAAGTTAAAGACTGCTTCTGGAAGGTAACCTTTCTTTCGGTAATCTTCGATAAATTGAAGTGTATTAGTATCACGTTTAGATAACTTCTTACCAGTTTCAGAGTTGATGATTAAGGTCATGTGACCAAACTCTGGTGCTTCCCAACCAAGCGCTTCATAAACCATAAGCTGTTTTGGTGTATTAGCAATGTGGTCATCTCCACGGATAACGTGAGAGATTTGCATATCGTGGTCATCGATGACAACGGCAAAGTTGTAAGTTGGGTAACCATCTTTCTTTTGGATAACCCAGTCACCACCGATATTGCCACCTTCAAATTCGATATCACCTTTGACCATATCATGCCACTTGTAGATACCTGACTCATTGACAGCCAAACGAACAGTTGGGATAATCCCTGCTGCTTCACGTTCTGCGATGTAAGCTGCTTTTTCTTCTTCACTCATACCAAGGTATTCATTGATGTAGCGTGGTGTTTCACCAGCTGCTTCTTGGCGTTCGCGTTCAGTTGCCAACTCTTCTTCTGTAATGTAAGATTTATAGGCTTTTCCTTCAGCTAATAGTTGGTCAATGTATTTTTGATACAAGTCCAAACGCTCAGACTGGCGGTAATTTTCATGTGTTTCTGGACTTTCATCCCAATCCATTCCTAACCAACGAAGGTTTTCAAGCTGTGAGCGTTCCCCATCTTCGACATGACGTTTACGGTCAGTATCTTCGATACGAATGATAAAAGTTCCACCATGATGACGTGCATACAAGTAGTTGAACAATGCTGTACGGGCATTCCCGATGTGTAGTAGTCCTGTCGGACTTGGTGCGTAACGTACGCGGATATCTTTTGACATAGTTTCTCCTATAAAGTATCTAGGCGTCTGCCTTTTTGCTCTCTATATTATATCACAAGTCTTGGCTGAGTCCAATTTCTATGAATAAAGAGAGTAAAAAGAGTGGACAAACCACTCTTTTCTTCTATTATAGACGTGCGTTAAGTTCTTTGCTCAATTCTTCAAATCCTGGTTTTCCAAGAAGGGCAAACATGTTACGTTTGTAAGCTTCAACACCTGGTTGGTCAAATGGGTTGATAGCATTCAAGTAACCTGAAAGAGCGATAGCCAATTCGAAGAAGTAGATTGTGTAACCAAGAGTGAAAGCGTCTTGCTCTGGAAGAGTCACGTACATGTTTGGTACATCACCATCTGTGTGGGCAAGAAGAACACCGTCAGTCGCTTTTTTGTTTACAAAGTCAACATCTTTTCCTTGAAGGTAACCAAGTCCATCAAGGTCTTCTTCCAAGCTAGGGATAATCACGTTTTTACGAGGTTTGTCAACACGGACAACTGTTTCAAACATGATACGAGTTCCTTCTTGGATAAATTGACCAAGTGAGTGCAAGTCAGTTGAGAAGTTGGCTGAAGTTGGGTAAATCCCTTTTTGGTCTTTCCCTTCTGATTCACCAGCCAATTGTTTCCACCATTCTGAGAAGTATTGAAGTGATGGCTCATAGTTTACCAAGATTTCAGTTGCATAGCCTTTACGGTAAAGGATGTTACGAACTGCTGCGTATTGGTAAGCTTCGTTTTCAGAGATTTTGTCTGAAGTGTAGTCTTTGCGAGCTGCGTTAGCACCTTCCATAAGGGCTTTGATATCAGCTCCTGATGCTGCGATTGGAAGCAAACCAACGGCTGTCAATACTGAGAAGCGTCCACCGATGTCATCTGGAACAACAAATGTTTCCCAACCGTTAGCGTCCGCTTCAACCTTAACAGCACCTTTTTGGCGGTCAGTTGTTGCATAGATACGTTTGTTGGCTTCTTCTTGTCCGTATTTCTTAACCAAGAGTTCTTTGAAGACACGGAAAGCAATCGCTGGTTCTGTTGTTGTACCTGATTTAGAAATCACGTTTACTGAGAAGTCTTTGTCTGCAACATACTCTACCAAGTCAGCAAGGTAAGTAGATGAGATTGAGTTTCCTGCGTAAAGGATTTGTGGAGCCTTGCGTTCTTCTTTTGTTTGCAAGTTAGCAAAATGGTGATTCAAGAAGTCGATTGCTGCTTTGGCACCAAGGTAAGATCCACCGATACCGATCACAACCAAAACATCGCTGTCTGATTTGATTTGCTCAGCAGCTTTCAAGATGCGGTCAAATTCTTCGCGGTCGTAGTTTTCAGGAAGGTCCAACCATCCCAAAAAGTCGCTACCAGCACCAGTTCCTTTACGGATCAATTCATCTGCTGCTGTTACTTGTGATTGCATGTATTCCACTTCATGTGGTGCAACAAATTTGTCTAAAACTTTTGAATAATCAAATTTAATATGTGACATGTTATTCCTCCAATATTTCTTCTTTTCTATCATAACGCTTACCTTCGTTTTTTTCAAGTTTTTTTGTCGAATTTCTCCAATTTTTATCAGAATTCAAACGTTTGCGTAAAAATCTCATATTCCAAAAAATTTGAAAAAATAAAAGAAAGAACGACCAGATGTTCCAGTCGTTACAGTTCATTCAATAAATACTCAAATAGTTCTAAATTGCCATCTTCTTCATTAACTAGAAACTCTGGATGCCACTGCAAACCGATAATGCGGTGTTCGTCGATAGACTCAATCGCTTCGATGGTCTGGTCTCTTGGATCAATAGCGGTTACACGGAAATTAGGTGCCAAATCTTTAATGCTTTGACGATGGACCGAGTTAACCTTACTTTCTTTTCCAAATAGCTTGGCCACCACGCTTCCTTCTACTGTCTCAATAGAGTGAGATGTTCCGAAAGGCAGTCCTTGCCAGTGACCTTCGATTTCTTGATTGAGGGTTCCCCCAAAGGCAACATTGACAAGTTGGACACCGCGACAGATTGCCATAATTGGTTTATTCTGACGAAGCGCTTCTTTCAAGAGGGCCAGTTCAAACTCATCACGTACTAGATTGTAATCATCGCTCTCGATGGTCTTTTTCTCTCCATAAAACTGAGGATGGACATTTTGACCGCCTGTTAAAATAAGCTTATCAATCATTTCCACATAATCGCGTACAACGGACTCATCACCAACAGGAATGACTAAAGGGAGACCACCGACTTGACGAATGCTCTCTGCGAATCTACAAGATACAGATGAATGAATGTTTTTGCCTTCTGCGTCTACGGGACATAGATTTGCAGCAACTCCTACAACCGTTCTAGCCATGATGCCTCTCCTTTCGAATATTAACGATAGTCCTATCATATCACTCAAAACGCCTTTCGTCTAATATGTTTTTTTTAAGGCTGTGATAAAAATTTTTTATGGACAAGAAAAAGCTGTCCACATAGGACAACTTCTTTCTTATTCAAAAACAAATTGATTGTGATAGAGTTCTGAGTAGAATCCACCTAGTTTCAAGAGTTCATGGTGGTTACCACGTTCAATGACCTCTCCATCTTTGAGAACGATAATCTGGTCTGCATTGAGAATGGTTTTCAAGCGATGGGCAATGACGAAACTAGTTCTACCTGCTACAACCGCCTCCATGGCATGCTGAATCTTACTTTCTGTCACCGTATCTACGTTTGAAGTGGCTTCATCGAGAATGAGAACTTCTGGATCTGTCATCAGGGTTCGAGCGATAGAAATCAATTGTTTTTGCCCTGTTGAGAAGATGCTCTGGTCATCATCTATAAGAGTATCGTATTTATCAGGTAAGCTTTCGATATAGTCATGAATATGGGTTGCCTTGGCTGCTGCCTCAACCATTTCCTGACTAGCATCTGGCACACCAAAACGGATATTGTCTCGAATCGTTCCGCTAAATAAGACCGAATCTTGCAAGACAATCCCCACCTTACTTCTGAGACTATCTAAATCATAGTCACGGATGTCTTTGCCGTCAAAATAAATACCACCAGCATCAACATCATAAAAGCGATTGATGAGATTCATAATAGTCGTTTTCCCTGACCCAGTCGGACCAACAACTGCTGTCATCTGGCCTTTAGGGGCCGAAATGCTGACATCTTTCAAAATAGGTTTATTAGGTAAGTATGCAAAATCGATATGACGGATTTCGACACCTTCTTGCAACTTAGTGAAGGCTGGAGCCTTTTCAGGTCGGATTTCTTCCTCTGCATCAAACATTTCCTGAATTCGTTCAGCCCCAGTAAAGGCTAACTGAAGACTTCCCCAACTAGCTGCAACTTGGATAATAGGCTGGTAGTATTGCTGAGAAAATTGGGCGAACATAACAATCAAACCTAGGGCTGTACTTGTTTCAATAGCCTTATCATTTAATAGGACAGCCGAACCCGCAAAGATGACGATGGCTGTGTTAACCAGACTCATCCCATTCATGACAGGGAAAAGAATTCCTGAGAACATCCTTCCTTTAAAGGTTGCCTTGCGAACGCGCTCATTTTGTTCAAGAAATCCTGCCATCATATCCTCTTGAATTCCTTGAACAATGACAGCTTTTTGACCTGAGATACTCTCATCCATATAGGCATTGAGCTTTCCTACCTCTTTTTGCTGGAGGTTAGTATACTTACGTGCCATTTTTACGATGAAAATCAGCATAAGAAAGGCCAATGGTGTGCTGGCAACGGTGATAAGGGCCAGCATCACATTTCTCGAAAACATGACAAGAATCAGACCAATGTATAGAACAATATTACTCATGACTTGAATCAAGCTCTCGTTAAAGGCTTGGAGGATATTATCCAAATCACTGGTAAAACGAGACAGGATATCGCCATCTTGTCGGCGGTCAAAGAAAGAAACCGTCAATCGCGCAAGCTTGCCAAAGAGGCCTTTGCGCATCTCGTTAGTCGACTCTGCAATCACGCGCGTCATGAGACACATGTATATGACACTGGAGATAAAGAGAACCAAAACCAGCAGACCAAGATTAACCATGATTCCTGATAGGCTTTGCCAAACAAGTTCTGGATTGCCATTTTGATAAGCTTGAACTAAATTGGCTAGTTGCGTTACCGCTTGTCCAGAAAAGACCGGAAAGAGGGCTTGGGCAAGAGTCGCTAGAACAATCATCAGAACGACAACTACAAATGATAGCTTATAAACTTTAAAATAATTCCAAAAAAATTGAACTGTTTTCATGTTATTCCTCCTTTCCTTTCTGTGTTTCATAGATTTCACGGTAAACGGCATTGTTGGCAACCAAGTCTGCATGTGTTCCTTGACCAATCAATCGTCCCTGATCCAGAACCAAGATCTTGTCTGCATGAACAACCGAGCTAATCTTTTGAGCAATGATAATGGTTGTTGTGCCTTTTAAGTCCTTGTTCAAAGCCTCCTGAACCAAGCGCTCTGACTTAGCATCCAAGGCTGAGGTCGAATCGTCAAAAATCAGAATACGCGGATTGCTGACAATCCCACGCGCAATCGACATCCGTTGTTTTTGCCCACCAGAGAAGTTGGTTCCCCGTTCCTCAACTGGACTTTCAAAGGTTTTCTCCATACGATGAATGAATTCACTGGCTTGGGCAATATTGGCTGCGCGCTCCATTTCAAATAGAGTGGCATCTCCCTTACCCTGTCTCAAGTTATCTGCAATCGTTCCACTAAAGAGAATGGCTCGTTGGAGAACGATAGAAACAGTTTTACGCAAGGTTCCTTCACTCACTTCTCGAATATCCTTGCCTCCAATTTTGATAGAGCCCTCCTGTGGGTCAAAGAGACGTGGAATCAATTGAGCCAAGGTTGACTTCCCTGCACCAGTCGCTCCAACTACACCAATCATTTGACCAGGTTCGATAGTAAAGGTCACATCTTTCAGCATCGGTTCCTTATCCATTGGATAGGTAAAGGTAACATTTTCAAAGCTAAGGCTTCCAACCAACTCTTCATCTGGGATATCCTTGAAGGTCATAGCTGACTCTGCGTCAAGAATTTCTCGAATACGACGCATGGAAATCATGGCGCGGCTGACAGAATTTCCTAAAAATCCAACCATAACAATGGTAAAGATAATCTGGCTCAGGTAATTGACAAAGGAAGCAATGGAACCAACAACAGACGGATCCGACTGAACCATTCCCGCGACCAGCCAAATAGAGAGAAATACCGCCCCATAGCCAACTAACATCATAAAAGGTTCCACTACTGAAAAGGCATAACCAATGTAAAGGTTTTGACCAAGAAGCTCGTCTGAGACCTCTGTAAACTTCGCAAACTGCTCTTTTTCTTGGACAAAGGACTTGACCACACGAACACCGCGTAGATTTTCCTTGGCGATAGCATTGATGCGCTCAAGAAGAGTTTGAAACTTAGCAAAACGAGGGCCCATCATTCCCATCATGACAGCAGTCAAGGCAAAAATCAAGATAACCATGAGAACAATCACCCACCATAGGGAGGGAAGGGTTTGAACCGCGAGGATAAACGAACCGATGAACAAGAGGGGAAGTCTGAAAAGAATTTGGAAGGTCATCATGACGACGTTCTGAATCTGGTTGATATCATTTGTCATGCGAACAACTAGATTTCCCGCATTAAATTGTTCAATATTGGCATAAGAAAAGGTTTGGATTTTACGGAAGGCGTCCTCCCGAAGGTCAGATGAAACTCCTTGGGCAATATAGGCTGCGAGGACAACATTGAGCCCACCAGCAACCAGACCGACCACGGCCACACCAATCAACCAAGTCCCTATACTATAGATAGCTTCATATTTCCCAGCAAGGAGAGCGTCTAACACTTCCTGCAGATAACGCGGTTGCAGAAGTGAACTAGCAACCATCAAGCCTGTCATCAGGAGCGAAGCCAAGGCCTGCCACTTGTAGGTTTTTATTTTCTGAATCAGCATACTTTCTCCTTAAAAAATAGACAAAAGGGAGCGACAATGCGTCAGCTCCTTTTCATTCTGTTTGTGTGATGTTATTCTAGCAAAAAAGTGGAGGATTGTCAAAGAAGTCTCCTTGATACAGCTAGAATGACTAGTAATTTTCTCTTTATAGTTTCTGTTTTAACTCGACCAAGACATTCATAGCCTGCATGGGTGTCATGTTGTAAATGTCCAATTTAGCTAATTCTTCTAGGATAGGATGCTCTTCTGCAGTATCAAAGAGTGAAATCTGTTCTGTGACAGCACTCGTTTGTCTCATGGGAGCAGGACTTTCTGTCCCTTGATTCTCTAACTGAGTCAAAATCTTATCCGCCCTTGCTAAAAGGTCTGCTGGCAAGCCAGCAATCTTGGCAACATGGATACCATAGGATTTATCAGCTGGCCCTGGTTCAATCTTGTGAAGGAAAGTGACCTGTCCATCCTGCTCCAAGGTTGCCACATGGACATTGACCAAGTGCTCCAAGCTAGACTCCAGACTAGTCAACTCATGGTAGTGGGTCGCAAAAAGGGTCTTGGCTCCTATGTGCTCATGGATGTATTCGATGATAGATTGAGCAAGAGCCATTCCGTCATAAGTCGCAGTTCCTCGACCTAACTCATCAAAGAGAATGAGAGAGTTCTTGGTCGCATGCGAAATGGCATTATTGGCCTCCATCATCTCTACCATAAAGGTTGATTGACCTGAAACCAAGTCATCTGCTGCTCCGATACGGGTAAAAATTGCATCAAAAATCGGCAAATAGGCTCTTTCAGCAGGAACATAGGACCCCATCTGGGCCATTATCGCCGTCATGGCTAACTGACGCATATAGGTTGACTTCCCGCTCATGTTAGGCCCTGTAATCAGTTGAATACTGGTATCTTCTGCCATCTGAATCGTATTGGGAATATAGGTCTGAGCCCCCATAACCTTTTCAACGACAGCATGGCGCCCTTTCTGGATATCAATTCGCGAATCGTCACCAAACTCTGGTCGCATCAAATGCTGGGTTTCAGCCACAACTGCTAGACTCTGTAAGACATCAACTGTCGCAATTCCTTGAGCTAAAGCCTGCAAACGCTGGATATACTTGCTGACCTCTTCACGAATACGCATAAAGATTTCATACTCTAGGTTGGCTGACTTCTCACGCGCCTCCAGCATATCTCCCTCGATACGAGCTAATTCCTCAGTTCCAAAACGTTCCGAGTTTTTCAGCGTTGCCTTACGGAAAAAGTGGGCTGGCACATTCCCCAGTTGCGAATTAGTAACATGGAAATAGTAACCGTCCTTTTTATTGTAGTCAATCTTGAGCGTGCTGATGCCAGAGTTTTCTCGCTCCTTAGCCTCAATCTCAGCAATCCAGCTAGTCCCTTCTCTGAGAACGCGGCGGTACTTGTCTAAGGTCTCATCAAATCCCGTACGGATAATGCCACCATCCGTAATCACATGAGGAGCTTCAGGAGCAATCGCTGCGCTAATCAAGCTCTCCAACTCAGGGATTCCATCTAATTGTTCGATAAGATAAGCCAGAGCAGGTTGCTCCATCCCTTCTAAAATCGCACGAATCCGTGGCACACTGGACAAGGTAGTCGCCAGCTGCAAGAGGTCCTTGGGATTGGTCTTGCCAAAAGAAACCCGACTAGCCAAGCGTTCGATATCATAAACACCTTTGAGACTATCCGTTAAATCACTGCGCTCAAAGAAGTAATCAAGAAAGACCTGCACCACTTCTTGACGCTGAACAATTCGCTCCTTATCAATCAGGGGACGATGAATCCAAGAACGCAAGAGACGCATACCCATAGCTGTTTTGGTTTCATCCAAAAGCCAGAAGAGACTGCCTTGCTTCTTGCCTGAACGGGCATTCTCAACCAAATCCAGACTAGCCTTGGTCGCATAATCCATCTGCAAAAAATCTTTGATTTCATAGCGGATAACAGGCTTGAGGTGGTTCAATTCCCGCATCTGGGTTCGATGGACATACTGAAGCAGCTTACTAGAGGCTGCTTGCTCCACCGCTGCTAATCGTGAATCCAGTAAATGAAGGTCCTCAAAGCCTTCTTTTTCATAAGAAAGCACCAGATTCATCTGGCGACTGAGAATCTGTTCTTCTGAATCAGACAAATCATAACCCAGCACCACTTCTCGAGCCTTGAGATTACGAATTTCCCCACAAACCAGCGTGAAATCCAATAGACCTGTCACATAAAAGTCACCAGTCACCAAATCCATATAAGCTAGCCCAAACTGACTACCATCACGATCTACGGCAACCAAGAAATTGTTCTGACTGTCCGGCTTAGTGCTATCGACTACTGTCCCGGGTGTAATGACCTGAACAACCTCTCGTTTAACAACCCCAACCGCTTGCTTAGGATCTTCCATCTGCTCTGCAATAGCTACCTTATAACCCTGCTCAATCAACACATCGATATACTGTTGGGCAGAATGATAAGGAACCCCCGCCATAGGAATCGGATTGTCCGCATTCTTGTTGCGACTCGTTAAGGAAATTTCCAGAATCTGCGCAGCATTGACCGCATCCTCATAAAACAATTCATAAAAATCACCCATCCGAAAGAGCAAAAAAGCATCTGGATATTTCTTTTTAATATCCACATACTGTTGCATGCCGGGTGATAGCTTTTCTGTCGCCATTTTCTGTCTCTCCTTGTCAAAAATAAGTCTTGAGAGCAACTCCCAAGACCTTACTTATCTTTCATCAAATCTAGCAAACGATCTTCCATGAGTTTGGCAACGTGCTGGTCTCGACAAATGACCAATAAGGTATTGGCACCAGCAACTGTTCCTAAAATCCATTCATCCTTGTTTGCATCTACAATATTTGCCAAAACAGAGGCTTCCCCCAATTTGGTATGAAGCACCAAGGTAAACTCTGCTCTTGCAACGCCTTCTAAATGATGAGACAAAAATTCCACCAAATCAATCTTTTCTGTCTCATTTGCTAGTACATAATACACCATATCATTTTTCTTGACCTTGGTCAAGCCGATTTCGCGCAAATCACGAGACAAGGTTGTCTGCGTCACAAAGACATTGTGTGCCTCCAACCGATCTTGAATTTCTTTTTGTGTACTTAATTTCTCCTCAGTAATCATTTTTTTTATTAACTGATGACGATCTCTTTTTCTCATAAAATCCTCTTATATGCATATTTATAACTAATTTTATAACTATATTATACCAAAAAAATAGGAGATTTCAAAAATTTTTTCTTCTTTCTTTAAAATTGTGATAAAATAGTAGAAAAGTCCAAAAAGGAGCTCTTAATGAATACAAAAGAATTGATTGCTAGCGAATTGGCTAGCGTCATTGATAGCCTGGACCAAGAGGCTATTTTAAATTTACTGGAAACCCCTAAAAACTCAGAAATGGGAGACATTGCTTTCCCTGCTTTTTCTCTTGCAAAAGTCGAACGTAAAGCACCTCAAATGATTGCAGCTGAACTGGCTGAAAAAATTAACAGCCAAGCCTTTGAAAAGGTTGTCGCAACAGGACCTTACGTCAACTTTTTCCTTGATAAATCTGCCATTTCTGCTCAAGTATTGCAGGCTGTTATCACTCAAAAAGAACACTATGCTGATCAAACTATTGGTAAACAAGAAAATGTTGTTATCGATATGTCTAGTCCCAATATCGCTAAACCATTTTCTATTGGTCACCTACGCTCAACTGTTATCGGAGACAGCTTGTCACATATTTTCCAAAAAATCGGTTATCAAACAGTCAAAGTCAACCATTTGGGAGACTGGGGTAAACAGTTTGGCATGTTGATTGTTGCCTACAAAAAATGGGGCGACGAAGAAGCTGTAAAAGCTCATCCAATCGATGAACTTCTTAAACTCTACGTTCGTATCAATGCTGAGGCTGAAAATGACCCTAGCTTGGATGAAGAAGCACGCGAATGGTTCCGTAAACTTGAAAATGGAGACGAGGAAGCTCTCGCACTTTGGCAATGGTTCCGTGATGAAAGTTTGGTGGAATTTAACCGCCTTTACAATGAATTGCAAGTCGAATTTGACAGCTACAACGGAGAAGCCTTCTACAACGATAAGATGGATGCAGTTGTAGACATTCTTTCTGAAAAAGGACTTCTTGTTGAGTCAGAAGGTGCCCAAGTTGTGAATCTTGAGAAATATGGAATTGAACATCCAGCCCTCATCAAGAAATCTGATGGAGCAACTCTCTATATCACACGTGACTTAGCTGCAGCCCTTTATCGTAAAAACGAATACCAATTTGCCAAATCTATCTACGTAGTTGGTCAAGAGCAATCTGCCCACTTTAAACAACTCAAAGCTGTCTTGAAAGAGATGGGCTACGACTGGAGTGACGACATTACCCACGTTCCTTTTGGTTTGGTTACAAAAGAAGGGAAGAAACTCTCTACTCGTAAAGGGAATGTCATCTTGCTAGAGCCTACTGTTGCAGAGGCTGTTAGCCGTGCCAAAGCCCAAATCGAGGCTAAAAATCCTGAACTTGAAAATAAAGATCAGGTAGCACATGCTGTTGGGGTTGGAGCCATTAAATTCTATGACCTCAAAACCGACCGTACAAATGGATACGACTTCGACCTAGAAGCTATGGTATCCTTCGAGGGCGAAACTGGACCTTATGTTCAATACGCCTACGCTCGTATCCAATCGATCTTACGCAAAGCGGATTTCAAACCAGAAACAACTGGCAACTATAGCTTGAATGATACTGAAAGCTGGGAAATCATCAAACTCATCCAAGACTTCCCACGTATTATCAACCGTGCGGCAGATAACTTTGAACCTTCTATCATTGCTAAATTTGCAATTAGCCTGGCTCAAGCCTTTAACAAATACTATGCACATACGCGCATCTTGGATGAAAGTCCAGAACGTGACAGCCGTCTAGCCCTCAGCTACGCAACCGCAGTCGTTCTCAAAGAAGCCCTTCGCTTGCTTGGAGTAGAGGCGCCAGAGAAGATGTAAATCGTTACAAGAGACTGAAACTAAAGTTCCTAGTCTCTTGACGGCAATCGCTATATGGCGAATTGCCTAAACGCTTCACTAATTCACCTAACCAAATAATATCGATTTGGTTAGGCTCATGTCGTAATTTTTTAAATTACTTGATTGCAAAGTAGTCTAAGTAACTAACGCCAAATCCTATTCGGACTTTGGCTAGGCGCTTCACTAGTTTTAAGACATAAATATGATCGATTTATGTCCTAAAACGTCGTAATCTTAAAGTTATTGGAACTAAAGTTCCTAATTGTTAGACGCTAGCCGCTTATATGCGGACTAGCTAACTGCTTCACTAATTCAATCTACTCACTACTACTTCTTTATCATACAGGGAGATTTCCTATGAGCCAATATGCTTATGTCCTCGTTGTGATTAGCTTGGTTTTCCTTTTTCTGCTCAATAAGTACGAGAAGGAGAGACTGCAAAAACTCTACCAAGAACAACTTTTAAAGGATGAAACATTCAGGTCTAACATCAAAGAAAAAATTCATACGACTGAAAATATCAATGATGTCATTGCTTACATCAATAAAACTTACCATCTGGGAATGTTGCTATCAAAAGACATTACAGATCAATTGAAATAAACCTAGTTATTCTTTAAGGAATATCAAAACCGAGACTAAGAGTTTATTACTTAGGCTCGGTTTTTGTATATTTTTCAAGCAACAAAGCCATCACTCCCCAGCAATGCAAGTGCAAAATCCTCTAGAATATGATAGAATAATGGAAAGGACTCTATTAAGGAGGAAATCATGGAAAAACAAACCGTCACCGTCTTGGGGCCTGGTTCTTGGGGAACTGCCCTTTCACAAGTCTTAAATGACAATGGACACGAGGTACGTATTTGGGGAAATCTTCCCGAGCAAATCAATGAAATTAATACCTATCATACTAACAAGCACTACTTTAAAGATGTCGTTCTAGATGAAAATATCATTGCCTACACTGACTTAGCAGAGGCATTAAAAGATGTGGATGCGATTTTGTTTGTTGTCCCAACAAAAGTGACACGACTTGTTGCCCAACAAGTTGCAAAAACCTTGGATCATAAGGCTATCATCATGCACGCTTCAAAGGGATTAGAGCCTGATAGTCATAAACGATTATCAACCATCCTTGAAGAAGAAATTCCTGAACATCTCCGCAGTGATATTGTCGTTGTTTCAGGACCTAGTCATGCGGAAGAAACCATTGTTCGTGACCTGACTTTAATCACTGCTGCTTCTAAGAATTTACAAACAGCTCAATACGTTCAGGAACTCTTTAGCAATCACTACTTCCGACTTTATACCAATACGGATGTTATCGGGGTCGAAACCGCTGGTGCTCTTAAAAACATTATCGCTGTCGGTGCTGGAGCTTTACATGGTTTAGGATTTGGTGACAATGCCAAGGCAGCCATCATTGCTCGAGGTTTGGCAGAAATTACTCGCCTAGGGGTAGCACTCGGGGCCAGTCCACTGACCTATAGTGGCTTATCTGGTGTGGGAGATTTGATTGTAACGGGAACCTCTATCCACTCTCGGAACTGGAGAGCTGGCGACGCTCTTGGTCGTGGAGAATCCCTAGCTGATATAGAAGCTAATATGGGCATGGTAATCGAAGGAATCTCAACGACTAAAGCAGCCTATGAATTAGCGCAAGAACTTGGAGTCTATATGCCCATTACACAGGCTATTTACCACGTTATTTACCACGGAACCAATATCAAAGATGCCATTTATGACATCATGAACAATGAATTTAAAGCAGAAAATGAGTGGTCTTAACCCTCTAGAGAAAGGATTCTTATGACATCAAAAGTTAGAAAGGCAGTCATCCCTGCCGCTGGACTTGGAACTCGATTTTTACCAGCAACCAAAGCACTTGCTAAAGAAATGTTGCCAATTGTGGACAAACCAACTATCCAATTCATCGTAGAAGAAGCTCTTAAATCAGGTATTGAAGATATTCTGGTTGTCACTGGTAAGTCAAAACGTTCTATTGAAGACCACTTTGACTCGAACTTTGAGCTTGAGTACAACCTCAAAGAAAAAGGCAAACACGACTTGCTAAAATTGGTAGACGAAACAACTGGCATTCGCCTTCACTTTATCCGTCAAAGCCATCCTCGTGGTCTTGGAGATGCTGTCTTACAAGCAAAAGCTTTTGTAGGGAATGAGCCCTTCGTTGTCATGCTTGGTGACGACCTAATGGATATCACAGATGACCACGCTGTACCTTTGACAAAACAATTGATGAACGATTACGAGACAACTCACGCATCAACAATCGCTGTTATGCCTGTCCCTCATGAAGAAGTTTCAGCATATGGAGTTATAGCTCCTCAGGGTGAAGGGATTAATGGTCTCTACAGTGTCGAAACTTTCGTTGAAAAACCAGCTCCAGAAGATGCTCCAAGTGATTTGGCAATCATCGGACGTTACCTGCTCACACCAGAAATTTTTGATATCCTCGAAAATCAAGCTCCCGGTGCTGGAAATGAAATCCAGCTTACCGACGCTATTGATACGCTTAATAAAACACAACGTGTTTTCGCCCGTGAATTTACAGGAGCTCGTTACGACGTTGGCGATAAGTTTGGCTTTGTGAAAAC
The DNA here is from genome assembly GCA_905221245.1 of bacterium. Lineage (GTDB taxonomy): Bacteria > Bacillota > Bacilli > Lactobacillales > Streptococcaceae > Streptococcus. The sequence goes on along the minus strand of CAJNCK010000006.1, from coordinate 131,356 downwards.
ATCTATTGACTATGCCCTCAAACACCCACAAGTCAAAGATGACTTGAAAGATTACCTCATCCAACTGGGAAAAGAATTGGCTGAGAAGGAATAACAAAGTCATTTATATAAAGAAGAACTAGGATGCTTAATTATCCTAGTTCTTCTTTTATATATCAAGATTAGCCACACATAAATTAAGTAAATTCTCTACTTGAATCTACCTATTTCATAAAAACTAATGAAAACGCTATACTTGTATTTGTTTTTTCATTAAAATAAGAGTAGAATAAATTAGTATAGTAAAACAAAAAAGCACCGAATCGGTGCGCACTTTTTCAAGTTGTGTACGGACAAAGCCTTATTTTAACTTTGCTGTGTTGTTTCGAATAGTTCCAACACTTGTATTGTATATTATTCTTTTAAAATTAGCAAGAGAAATGTAAATAAAATGGAATAATATTTTATATTAGAAATTCATCTGAAAGTATTGTATTATCATTTACTAACAAAAAACTTAATAAAAGGAGAACACTAAATGAGCAACAAATCCTACTCTATCGGACTCGATATCGGAACTAACAGCGTCGGATGGGCCGTCATTACGGATGACTATAAGGTGCCATCGAAAAAGATGAAAGTTCTAGGCAATACTGATAAACACTTTATCAAGAAAAATCTAATTGGAGCTCTATTATTTGATGAAGGGACTACTGCTGAAGATAGACGTCTAAAACGAACAGCACGCCGTCGCTATACTCGTCGAAAAAATCGTCTTCGCTATCTTCAAGAAATCTTTTCTGAAGAAATGAGCAAGGTGGATAGTAGTTTCTTCCATCGATTAGATGACTCCTTCTTAGTTCCTGAGGATAAAAGAGGAAGTAAATATCCTATTTTTGCTACCTTGGCAGAAGAAAAAGAATATCACAAGAAATTTCCAACTATCTATCATTTGAGAAAACACCTAGCGGACTCAAAAGAAAAAACTGACTTGCGCTTGATCTATCTAGCATTAGCGCATATGATTAAATACCGCGGACATTTTTTGTATGAAGAATCTTTCGATATTAAAAACAATGATATCCAAAAAATCTTTAGCGAGTTTATAAGCATTTACGACAACACCTTTGAAGGAAGTTCACTTAGCGGACAAAATGCACAAGTAGAAGCAATTTTTACTGATAAAATTAGTAAATCTGCCAAGAGAGAACGCGTTCTAAAACTATTTCCTGATGAAAAATCCACTGGTCTCTTTTCAGAATTTCTCAAGTTAATTTTAGGAAATCAGGCTGATTTTAAAAAACATTTTGACTTGGAAGAAAAAACCCCACTACAATTCTCTAAGGATACCTATGATGAGGATTTAGAAAACCTGCTCGGACAAATTGGAGATGACTTTGCAGACCTTTTCCTAGTTGCTAAAAAACTCTATGATGCCATTCTTTTATCAGGAATCTTAACTGTTACAGATCCTTCAACTAAGGCCCCACTATCAGCATCTATGATTGAGCGCTATGAAAATCACCAAAAAGACTTAGCGGCTTTAAAGCAATTCATCCAAAACAATCTTCAAGAAAAATATGATGAAGTATTCTCTGACCAATCTAAAGATGGGTATGCTGGGTATATCAATGGCAAAACCACTCAAGAAGCATTTTACAAGTACATCAAAAATCTTCTCTCTAAATTCGAAGGAGCAGATTATTTCCTTGATAAAATTGAACGTGAAGATTTCTTGAGAAAACAACGCACCTTTGATAATGGTTCTATTCCTCACCAAATTCACCTCCAAGAGATGAATGCCATTATCCGTCGGCAAGGAGAACATTATCCATTTCTGAAGGAAAACAGAGAAAAGATTGAGAAAATCTTAACTTTCCGTATTCCTTATTATGTTGGCCCATTGGCTCGTGGAAATCGTAATTTTGCTTGGCTTACTCGAAACTCTGACCAAGCAATCCGACCTTGGAATTTTGAAGAAATTGTTGACCAAGCAAGCTCTGCGGAAGACTTCATCAATAAGATGACTAACTATGACTTGTATCTGCCAGAGGAAAAAGTTTTGCCCAAGCATAGTCTCTTGTATGAAACATTTGCTGTATACAATGAATTAACAAAAGTAAAATTTATTGCAGAGGGATTGAGAGACTATCAATTCCTTGATAGTGGGCAAAAGAAGCAAATTGTCAATCAATTATTCAAACAGAAAAGAAAAGTAACTGAAAAAGACATCATTCAGTATCTACACAATGTTGATGGCTACGATGGAATCGAACTAAAAGGAATTGAAAAACAATTTAACGCTAGTCTTTCTACTTATCATGATTTACTTAAAATAATCAAAGATAAAGCGTTTATGGATAATGCTAAAAATGAAGCAATTCTTGAAAATATCATCCACACGCTCACTATCTTTGAAGATCGTGAGATGATCAAGCAACGTCTTGCTCAATATGACTCTCTCTTTGATGAAAAAGTGATTAAAGCACTGACTCGTCGACATTATACTGGTTGGGGAAAATTATCTGCTAAGCTGATTAATGGCATCAGTGATAAACAAACTGGCAATACGATTCTTGACTACTTGATTGATGATGGCTACAGCAATCGTAATTTTATGCAGTTAATCAATGATGACGGGCTTTCCTTCAAAGACATTATTCAAAAAGCACAAGTGCTTGGTAAGACAAACGATGTAAAACAAGTTGTCCAAGAGCTTCCAGGAAGCCCTGCTATTAAAAAGGGAATTTTACAAAGTATCAAGCTTGTCGATGAGCTTGTCAAAGTTATGGGCCACGCTCCCGAGTCCATTGTGATTGAGATGGCACGAGAAAATCAGACAACTGCCAGAGGGAAAAAGAATTCTCAACAAAGATATAAGCGCATTGAAGATGCACTAAAAAATTTAGCACCTGGGCTTGATTCAAATATATTAAAAGAACATCCAACAGATAATATTCAACTTCAAAATGACCGTCTCTTCCTTTACTATCTCCAAAATGGGAAGGATATGTACACTGGAGAAGCTCTTGATATCAACCAACTGAGCAGCTATGACATTGACCACATCGTCCCACAGGCCTTTATCAAGGATGATTCTCTTGATAACCGTGTCTTGACTAGTTCAAAGGATAATCGTGGGAAATCCGATAATGTTCCAAGTTTAGAAGTCGTTCAAAAAAGAAAAGCTTTTTGGCAACAATTACTAGATTCCAAATTGATTTCAGAACATAAATTTAATAATTTAACCAAGGCTGAACGTGGTGGGCTAGATGAGCGAGATAAAGTTGGCTTTATCAGACGCCAACTAGTTGAAACACGGCAAATCACAAAACATGTTGCTCAGATTTTGGATGCCCGTTTTAATACAGAAGTGAATGAGAAAGATAAGAAGAACCGTACCGTCAAAATTATCACTTTGAAATCCAATCTAGTTTCCAACTTCCGTAAAGAATTTAAGTTATATAAGGTACGCGAAATCAATGACTACCACCATGCACATGATGCCTATTTAAATGCAGTGGTGGCTAAGGCTATCCTTAAGAAATATCCTAAACTAGAGCCTGAATTCGTCTATGGTGACTATCAAAAGTACGATATTAAGAGATATATTTCCAGATCCAAAGATCCTAAAGAAGTTGAAAAAGCAACTGAAAAGTATTTCTTCTACTCAAACTTGTTGAACTTCTTTAAAGAAGAGGTGCATTACGCAGACGGAACCATCGTAAAAAGAGAGAATATCGAATACTCCAATGATACTGGAGAAATCGCTTGGAATAAAGAAAAAGATTTCGCTACAATCAAAAAAGTTCTTTCACTTCCGCAGGTGAATATTGTGAAGAAGACAGAAGAACAAACCATTGGACAAAATGGTGGTCTGTTTGATAACAATATTGTGTCCAAGAAAAAAGTAGTTGACGCAAGTAAACTAATCCCTATCAAATCCGATTTATCCCCCGAAAAGTATGGTGGTTATGCGAGACCTACAATCGCTTATTCAGTTCTTGTTATAGCAGATATTGAAAAAGGAAAGGCTAAAAAATTAAAGAGAATTAAAGAGATGGTTGGAATAACTATTCAAGATAAAAAGAAATTTGAAGCAAATCCAATCGCCTATCTTGAAGAACGTGGTTATAAAAATATCAATCCTAATCTTATTATAAAACTACCTAAGTATAGTCTCTTTGAATTTAATGATGGACAGCGAAGATTATTAGCAAGCTCTATTGAATTGCAAAAAGGTAACGAATTGATTTTACCTTACCATTTCACTGCTTTACTTTACCACGCACAGCGAATTAGTAAAATTAGTGAACCAATTCATAAACAGTATGTGGAAACACATCAAAGTGAATTTGAAGAATTATTAACAACAATCATTTCTTTATCTAAAAAATATATCCAAAAACCAATTGTTGAATCGTTATTACAACAAGCGTTTGAGCAAGCCGATAAAGATATTTATCAGTTAAGCGAATCCTTTATCTCGCTCTTAAAACTCACCTCATTTGGAGCTCCTGGAGCTTTTAGATTCCTTGGTGTTGAAATTAGTCAATCAAATGTACGATATCAATCTGTGTCTTCTTGTTTCAACGCCACCCTCATCCACCAATCCATCACTGGTCTCTACGAGACTCGGATTGACTTAAGCAAACTAGGAGAAGACTAATGGGATGGAGAACTGTTGTAGTCAATACGCACTCTAAACTCTCCTACAAGAATAACCACTTGATTTTTAAAGATGCCTCTCGGACAGAGTTAATTCACCTGTCCGAGGTGGACATCCTGCTTTTGGAGACGACAGATATTGTTCTCTCCACTATGCTGATAAAGCGCTTGGTGGATGAAAATATTCTGGTCATCTTTTGTGATGATAAACGCTTGCCAACGGCCTACTTAATGCCTTACTATGGTCGACACGATTCCAGTTTGCAACTCTCTCGTCAAATTGCTTGGAATGAAGATGTAAAGGCGGAAATCTGGACCACCATTATTGCACAAAAAATTCTCAATCAGGCTTTTTATCTGGGGAGTTGTGGTTTTATGGAAAAGAGCCAGTCAGTCATTGATCTCTATCATGGGTTGGATTTGTTTGATCCTAGTAACCGTGAGGGCCACGCAGCTCGTATTTATTTCAACACCTTGTTTGGAAATGATTTCAGTCGTGAGCAAGATAGTGATATCAATGCTGCCTTGGACTACGGTTACACCTTGATTTTGAGTATGTTTGCGCGTGAGATTGTTTTGTCTGGCTGTATGACTCAGTTTGGATTGAAACATGCCAACCAGTTCAATCAATTCAACCTAGCCAGCGATATTATGGAGCCTTTCCGTCCGATTATTGATCGAATTGTCTATGAAAATCGAAACAGTTCTTTTGTCAAAATCAAGCGAGAACTTTTTACTATTTTCTCAGATACCTTTCACTACAATGGTAAAGATATGTACCTGTCCAATATCGTCAGTGACTATACTAAGAAAGTCATTCAAGCTCTCAATCAACCTGAGAAAGGAGTTCCTGAGTTTAGGATATGAATTATCGATATATGCGTATGATTTTAATGTTTGATATACCAGTTGATACCGTAGAGGAACGCAAGGCCTATCGGAAATTTCGGAAGTTCCTCATAGATGAGGGATTTATCATGCACCAATTCTCCATCTATAGCAAGCTCTTGCTCAACAACTCTGCTAATAACGCCATGATTGAGCGACTCAAGACCCATAACCCTAAAAAGGGGAACATTACTCTCTTAACCATTACAGAAAAGCAGTTTTCTCGTATGATTTACTTAAATGGCGAGCGAAATACTAGTGTAGCAAACTCCGACGCACGCTTGGTCTTTCTAGGAGAGGAGCCTAGAGATGAAGATTAATTTCCCACTATTGGATGAACCATTAGCTATTGAAAATGCAACTTTTTTAGTGTTGGAAGACCAGTTTACCTTTTCAACTATCGTCAAGCAATTCTACCAGTACACTGATGATGGAGAGTTGAAGTTGTTTGATAGAAATCTAAAAGCTCTGAAAGAATCCGAGTTACTAGTGATAACGGATGTCTTAGGATACAATCTCAACTCACCTGCCATGCTCAAGCTGATACATGCTGACCTTGAAAATCAACTCAATGACAAACCAGAAGTCAAATCCATGATTGAAAAGTTGGTAGCCACGATTACAGAATTATTGGCATTTGAGTGTTTAGAAAATGAACTAGACCTAGAATACGATGAAATCACCATTCTAGAGTTAATCGATTCGCTAGGAGTCAAAGTTGAAACTCTGAGTGACACACCTTTTGAAAAGATGCTAGAAATTGTCCAGGTTTTTAAATATCTTTCTAAAAAGAAACTCCTTGTTTTTATCAATGTATCCGCCTATCTATCAAAGGATGAGTTAGTAAATTTGATAGAGTATATCCAACTCAATCAACTAAAAGTTTTATTTGTAGAACCTCGAAAAGTCTATGATTTCCCGCAGTATGTGCTGGATCAAGACTATTTCTTGAACCCTGAAAATATGGTATAATAAAAGTGATAATTGGAACCTGACGAGCTGAAGTCTAGCTGGGACGAATGGCGCGATTACGAAATTTCGTGAGAAAAATTTTTCTACGAGGTTTTAGAGCTGTGTTGTTTCGAATGGTTCCAAAACACGCCAATAATCGTAGCTTGGTTTAGCTATGTTTTAGAGCTGTGTTGTTTCGAATGGTTCCAAAACCATTACGAAGCTTTACTAAAACTTTCTGTAGTTTTAGAGCTGTGTTGTTTCGAATGGTTCCAAAACAAGTATTTTTAATCGCATTTGGACTTGTTGGTTTTAGAGCTGTGTTGTTTCGAATGGTTCCAAAACAACAAACTGAGAAGATAAAGTCTTGGACCAGTTTTAGAGCTGTGTTGTTTCGAATGGTTCCAAAACTACCAACAGTGTTCACGACGGCGTTGAATAGTTTTAGAGCTGTGTTGTTTCGAATGGTTCCAAAACATAATCAAGCATTTAAATTCTAATAGTCAAGTTTTAGAGCTGTGTTGTTTCGAATGGTTCCAAAACCGTTGTGGCATTGTCTTTGTGAGTGCGGAAGTTTTAGAGCTGTGTTGTTTCGAATGGTTCCAAAACTAGATTGTTGTATAGTTAGTACTTGTTGTAGTTTTAGAGCTGTGTTGTTTCGAATGGTTCCAAAACGGGGGCTATTTTAGATCCAGAAGAGTCTTAGTTTTAGAGCTGTGTTGTTTCGAATGGTTCCAAAACTAGCTGGTGCGATTGATAGCATGCAGAAACGTTTTAGAGCTGTGTTGTTTCGAATGGTTCCAAAACAGCAAAGGAGCTACAATGAGTTATCTGATTGTTTTAGAGCTGTGTTGTTTCGAATGGTTCCAAAACTCACAGCTGTGAAGCGTATCCCGGCTAATAGTTTTAGAGCTGTGTTGTTTCGAATGGTTCCAAAACACAAAAGGATATTTGTTTAAACAGACAGATGTTTTAGAGCTGTGTTGTTTCGAATGGTTCCAAAACAGAATGGTCGTGATACATTCTTTGATATCCGTTTTAGAGCTGTGTTGTTTCGAATGGTTCCAAAACAACCTTGATGAAGTTGTGATGGGTCAACTAAGTTTTAGAGCTGTGTTGTTTCGAATGGTTCCAAAACTAAGAGCATCAATATAATACTCTTCTGATAGTTTTAGAGCTGTGTTGTTTCGAATGGTTCCAAAACAACTACAGGATTAATTAAAACGACTGAAGGGTTTTAGAGCTGTGTTGTTTCGAATGGTTCCAAAACGGATTTATCAGCGCAGGGATTCTAGCTCATGTTTTAGAGCTGTGTTGTTTCGAATGGTTCCAAAACAAGTATTTTTAATCGCATTTGGACTTGTTGGTTTTAGAGCTGTGTTGTTTCGAATGGTTCCAAAACAACAAACTGAGAAGATAAAGTCTTGGACCAGTTTTAGAGCTGTGTTGTTTCGAATGGTTCCAAAACTACCAACAGTGTTCACGACGGCGTTGAATAGTTTTAGAGCTGTGTTGTTTCGAATGGTTCCAAAACCTTTGCCAGAACCTAAAAAAGCGAAGTTTTAGAGCTGTGTTGTTTCGAATGGTTCCAAAACCGTTGTGGCATTGTCTTTGTGAGTGCGGAAGTTTTAGAGCTGTGTTGTTTCGAATGGTTCCAAAACAAATCATCAACATCATGGCAGATGGTTCTCGTTTTAGAGCTGTGTTGTTTCGAATGGTTCCAAAACTGCCTCCCACATAAATTCCTTCTCTAGTCAGTTTTAGAGCTGTGTTGTTTCGAATGGTTCCAAAACGAATCTATTCTGGTCTAAGAGTGAGCGACAGTTTTAGAGCTGTGTTGTTTCGAATGGTTCCAAAACTCATTGTTTTTCAAATCAGCCAAGACTTTTGTTTTAGAGCTGTGTTGTTTCGAATGGTTCCAAAACCTTCAATCACCTTTACTTTAAAATATGTCAGTTTTAGAGCTGTGTTGTTTCGAATGGTTCCAAAACTAATCACGGCATAAACGGATTAGATGCTGGGTTTTAGAGCTGTGTTGTTTCGAATGGTTCCAAAACGTATTGGATTGGTAAGTTTTTTGGAGTTGTGTTTTAGAGCTGTGTTGTTTCGAATGGTTCCAAAACTAACAACAGTATAGACTTCTAACTCAGCAGGTTTTAGAGCTGTGTTGTTTCGAATGGTTCCAAAACTAGATGTTTTGATATAAGTGCTTTCTTGTACGTTTTAGAGCTGTGTTGTTTCGAATGGTTCCAAAACACATTAAAAGCTACTCATTTTTCAAGTAGCTTTTTTCTTATTCAAGTTTACATATTAGCCGTCACAACACCATTCCCTTGTAGAAAAGCAAAACTGCGAGTCCTACGAATAACACTACCTCTCCTAACCTCTGGCTGGTACTATACATCCGTCTTTCTCCTCGAACTGGAAAGATAATTGCTAGAAATGCTCCACCAACTGCTCCCCCGATATGACCTGCTAGGCTGATTCCTGGAATCAGAACACTTCCAATAATGTTAACCACAAAAAGTGTCAGATAGGATTGCCCCAACTGCTGGATATAAGGATTACGCGTTGCATAGCGAAGAATGATAATCGCGGCAAATAGCCCATAAAGAGAGGTAGAGGCGCCTGCTGCTAAGGATTTAGGACTAAATACAAAAACAAAGAGATTGCCCATCATTCCTGATAAAAGATAGAGAAAGAAAAACTTCTTGGATCCGAAAATTTCCTCTACTTGCCTACCAAGATAATAAAGGGAAAGCATATTGACAATGAAATGTTCCCACCCAATATGAACAAAAATGGCAGAAAAGAGACGCCAAACCTGCTCAGGAAAGAGGCGAATAGCCGGCCCATACATGGCTCCAAATCGAAATAATGTATCCGCCCTGTCAAAGTTTCCGCCTGCAGTCACCAGCATTAGTAGAAACACCAAGGTCGTCACTAAAAGGAAGAAACTCGTCACAGGGTAACGTCTATCAAAGATTTCCTTCATCAATTAATACCTCCTCAACAGGAATATCATGCTTTTCAGGTATAAAGTCCTGAATTTGACAAGGATAAACCGTACTCAAAGTATGACCAGAAAAATGTTTCAGATAACGGTCATAATAGCCTCCACCGTATCCTATCCGATATCCTTCCGTCGTAAAAGCCAGACCAGGAACATGAATCAAATCAATCTTTGAAACATCCACAACTTCCAAATTTCCCTGTGGCTCCAGTAATCCAAAGGAAGTTTTTACCAACTGTTGCGGATCATAGACCACAAAGTCCATGCGTCCCTTGGGATAAGTTTTGGGTATCAGAACCTTCTTGCCGTCCTTCAGCGACTGCTCAATCAATCCCTGAGTTTGAAACTCATGAGGAAAAGAGAGGTAGGTTGCGATGACCTCGGCTTCTTGGTAGAAGGGGTGTTGTAACAATCGTTCTGTTAAAGCTTGGTCTAGAGCCTGTTTTTGTTCTTGAGGTAAAGCCTTCATTTCTTGCAAGACTTGCTTACGTAATTCCGATTTCATAGACAAACCCTCTACTCTGCTGCCTTCTTTTTCAGGAAACTAGAAACCGCATCTACCCCAATGACTAAGGCTTCTTCCTTGGGACTCATCTGAGGGTGATGAAGGGCGTAGGGACTATCAATACCTAGCCAGAACATAACGCCATCTACCTTCGAAAGGAGATAACCAAAGTCCTCACCTGTCATAGCAGGCTCGATATCAATCAACTCGATTCCTTCTTTTTCCTCAAAGAAGTCCATCAGTTCACGCGCCAAGGCTGGATGGTTCTCGACAGGCAGATAACCACCTTGCTTGAGTTCCACTTCGACTTCCATACCAAAGGCTGCTGCAACTCCTTCTGCAACTGTTTTGACCCGCTTTTGCACCAAGAGACTCATGTCCTGCGTCAAGGCCCGAATAGTTCCATGCAAAAAGGCTGTATCTGTGATAACATTGTTGGTGGTTCCAGCTTGGAAAAGACCAAAGGTCACCACTGCTCCCTCGATTGGGTTGACATTGCGGCTGACAACTGACTGCACCTGGGTCACAAAGTAACTAGCCGCTACCAAAGCGTCATTGGCTTCATGTGGAAAGGCTGCATGTCCTCCTTTTCCTTTGAAACGAATCTTCACCTCGCAGGTCCCTGCAAAGAGAGTATGGGTATTGGTCGCGATCTGGCCGACTTTCAAATCTGGCCGGACATGGAGACCATAAAATTGGTCTGGCAACCAGTCTCCAAAAGCGCCGTCCTCATACATGAGCATGCCACCAGCTTCATTTTCTTCAGCAGGCTGAAATAGAAAGAGCAGATTGTTCTTTGGTTGCTCCTCCAGTGCACGCTCAAGACAACCCAAGGCAATGGTCATATGAAAATCATGTCCACAAGCGTGCATACGATCTTGGTGCTGAGAGGCGAAAGGAAGGCCTGTTTGTTCAACGATAGGCAGACCGTCGATATCTGTTCTCCAACCAATGGTACGCTCTGGCTGACTTCCCTGCAAATAAACCAAAATCCCTGTCCGCCAAGTACGAACTTGAACAAAATCCTTGCCCGCAGTCAATTTCTCAATCATATCCAGCAAATAATCATGAGTCTTGAACTCCTCCAAGCCAATCTCTGGAATCTGGTGCAAATCTCGTCTTGTCTGAATCAAATCTAACATCTATCTATCCTCCGATATAGCAGAAAGAGGCTGGAAGAAGGGTTCCGCCTCTTTATTACTTTTACAATTATAAGGTACGAAGCGCATCCTCTAGCGCTGTTTTTTGTTGGGTTTGGGCATCAATCTCTTTGATGATACGAGCTGGAACACCTGCTACCACCACGTTTTCTGGGACATCCTGGGTAACAATAGCTCCTGCTGCGACAACTGAACCACTACCGATTTGGACCCCTTCGATAACCACTGCGTTGGCACCGATGAGAACATTGTCTCCAACACGGACTGGTTCTGCGCTAGCTGGCTCAATCACACCTGCAAGAACGGCACCTGCACCAACGTGACTGTTTTTCCCAACGATAGCACGGCCACCAAGGATAGCCCCCATGTCAATCATGGTTCCTGCACCGATTTCAGCACCGATATTGATAACAGCTCCCATCATGATAACAGCATTGTCACCAATTTCAACCTGATCACGGATAATAGCACCTGGCTCGATACGAGCATTGATAGCACGTTTGTCTAGCAAGGGAACTGCAGAATTACGAGCATCTTGCTCAACAACATAGTCTTGATTTTCTACCAAACCATCGAGAAGCGGAGCCACATCTTTCCAGTCTCCAAATAGTACATTCCCTAGTTTGACAACAGAGCTTGGTACAGCAGTTGCAAGTTGTCCTTCAAAGGTTACTTTAACACTGGTTCTCTTTTCGGCATTGGCGATAAATTGGATAATTTCTTGAGCGTTCATTTTTGTAGCAGTCATAAGCGCCTCCTAGTTCATTTTAATGATACCTATTCTACCAAAAAAGGCCTCAAATTTGAAGCCTTTTTGTTTGTTTTTAGGTATGATTTTTAGGGATGTGAGATAAAACGTGCTGTCGGTAAAAGCAAGCCCCTACCGATACAACCTAAAAACACTCTTCACAACTATCTCCCCGTGTTTTATTGACTATTCTAGTATAGCACACTTTTAGAATTAAGAAAAGACTTTTTATTTACTTTCTTTCGCTTCTTCTATCGATAGGAAAATCATGGGCAAAATAATCAAGGCCATAGCTAGAAGAAGGGACCAATCCACTACCAAGCCTAAAAATAAAACACTCAAAAGGGCAGAAGAGAGAGGTTCACTGGCACTGATAACAGAAACCACTAAAGGAGAAACCAAGGACACTGCCTTCATGGAAATGAAAAAGGCAAAAGCCGTCCCGAAAAAAGCGATAATGAGGCAAATCAAGATACTCCAAATATCCAGAGTAAAGGAAAGCTGGTAAACCGGCGAGAGGACATTGCTAAATAAACCTGCCAAAATCATCCCCCACCCAACCGTGGGTACAAAACCATAGCGCTTCGCAAAAGGTTGGGGTAAGATAACATTAAACATAACCCCCATGGCACTCAGCAAACCCGTCACAAGTGCTAGTGGTGTCATGGATAATTGAGAGAGATCCCCCTTTGTCGCCATCAGGCAAACACCCAACATGGCAACCCAAACATAAAAAATAGCGCTTTTTGACGCTCGTTTTTGATAAACCAAGCGATTGTAAAAGAGGATAAAGACAGGACTGATAAACTGTAAAATAGTTGCTGTCGCAGCATTTGAGTATTCTACACAGAGATAGAAAAAATACTGAACTGAAAAAATCCCCAAAATAGCATAGGCTAGAAAGGGCAGGTAATTTTTCTTGTCTCGCCAGATATCTAACACTTGCGATTTTAATTGCATTGCTGACCAAATAAGCACAAGACTCCCTGCCAGCGTCAAACGCATAGAAGTAATCCAACCAGAGGACACTTGATAATGAGTAAAGAAATATTCTCCTAAAATTCCACAGATTCCCCAGATTAAGCCGGATAGGAGCGAATAAATAGTTCCTTTAACAATCTTTTTCTGATACTGATTCATACCTTTATTGTAACACGAAAGGAAAAAAGAAAAAAGTGGCAATCAATACCACTTTCCTATCTTCTACTATTTGATTGCGTAGATGATGAACTTGATGTACTGCTAGAGCTAGCACTTGAACTACTACTTGAACTGTTATTCGAACTAGTACTTGAGCTAGAAGGAGTTGGCAATGTGCTAACGATACTTGACCAAGCATTTTGGTAATCTGCTTCACTTCCTCCAATAGCAAAGTGATAGCTTGTCGTAGGAGCTCCCGCCTTATTAGCCCAATAGCTCGTTACAGTAGAACCTGAAAGATCAACTGTTTTTCCATTAACGGATACTTTGCCTGGCTTCTGCCCCGTAGATCTGAGAACCTGAGATTGAGTCACACTAGAGTCAAGATTAAAGCGTTCATTGCCCCAAACACCAGGCTCAGCCTGTTGAATAGCATTGACCAAGTAGGCCATATATTTGGCATTTCGATAATGCCCAGCCCCCTTAGCCATTGGGCGGTTGTCGTCATGCCCTAGCCAACCACCTAGAGTCAATCTTGGCGTTGAAAGCATGAGCCACATGTTTTCATCTTCATTGGTTGTACCAGTCTTACCAATCCAGTCTGCACGAGCTAAGCTTGAATTGATAGAAGCCAAATCCGTTTGGAAACTTGAAGTGATTCGAGATGAAATCACCTCACGAAGCAAACTCTGCATAATTGTTGCTGTTGCCTTCGAGTACACTTGAACTGGCTTGTCTTGGAATTCATAGATTACTCTACCGTCAGATGATTCAATCTTAGAAATCACATGTTTCTGATGGTAAACACCGTTATTGGCAATTGTTTGATAACCGTTGGTATGCTGGGCGACTGTGACTTCAATACCACCGCCCATAGGCAGACTTTCGATACCATACTCTGGAATCTCATAACCCATTTTCTCCATGTAACCCTTGACATCTACACCCTTCTCACGAAGCATGCGATAAGTCCAATAGGCTGGGATATTCCACGAATAGTTCAAGGCTTCACCCAAAGTCATCATGCCTGTACCTGGACTATTTACATACATGATAGGATTTCCATTAGAGAATTTTGTCGGATAATTGGACAAGATACTAGCACTTCCCATCAAACCTTGGTCAATGGCAATACCGTAGGCCAACAAAGGCTTGGTTGTAGAAGCTGGCGAACGCTTGGTGTCGAAGGCGTGATTGTTTTGGTTAGTCTGGTAATTACGACCACCAACAAAGCCTAGAACAGCCCCCGTTTTATTGTCCATCAAAACATTCCCTACTTCAGGCTGCCCAGTCGAATCATCTACCAAACGACCGTAGTTAGCAACTGCATTTTGCATGGCAGTATGGATTTTTTTATTGATTGTTGTAGTGATTTTGTAGCCGCCATTACTTAGTTCCTGCTCAGCTCGCTCATGATAGGCCTTTTGAACCGCTTCCTTTTTCAACTCCTGACTAGAGACGTTGTCCTGTTGAACTAAATAATCATACATCCGATCTGTCGCTTCAGACATAGCCGTAAAGTAAAGGTAATCTCTTGAAACAGCATTGATAGATCCTGATGGCAAGAAATCTTGCTTGAGATTATAATCCTTGTACTGGTCGTATTCTTCCTGAGTCAGAGCACCCGTACGGTACATGTTGTAGAGAACATCCTTGGCCCGCTTCAAACCAAGTTTTAAGTCTTCATCACTCTTTAACTCTCCAGTATTTTCATAAGGGGAATAAGTAATCGGACTCTGTGGCAAACCTGCTAGGAAGGCAGCTTGGGGAATACTCAGCTTGTTGGCATCGATACCGAAAATCCCTTCAGCAGCTTGCTGGGCACCTGCAATATTCTGTCCTTTATGATTTCGACCAAAGGGAGCAACATTGAGATAAGTAGTCAAGATTTCATCCTTACTCATGCTGCGTTCCAAGGCAAGGGCATCAACAATTTCTGTAGCCTTACGAGCCAAAGTAGGAGCATCTCCGACCACTTGTTGTTTGATTAACTGTTGGGTCAAGGTCGAGCCCCCGCTAGATGAGCCCAAACCTGCAAAGGTTCCCAAAGTCGCCCGAATCACAGCTTTGGGCACAACCCCATTATGTTCAAGAAAATGTTCGTCCTCAGTTGCAACGATAGCCTTTTTGAGATTGTCTGATATTTCCTCAGATGAAACAGAAGTTCGCAGTAGGTCACTCTCGATAGAAGCAATGACACTCCCATCTGCGTAAACAATTTCTGAGATGGAAGAAATATTTTTAACCTGCTTGACCAAGTCCTCCGCTTGGGGAACCTTAGCCTTGTCAAACAAAGCAACTCCATAACCAAGAGCTACACCAGCAGCAAAAAGCCCACCGATAAAGCCTAGAATAAAGAGAGTATTCAAAATTCCCTTGATAGCAACTAAAATGCTACCTAGGATAGACAGAATTCGCCCACCTGTTCCATCCGACTTCTTCTCTTCTAAGACTTTCTCTGATTTTTTATGATTTATGTTTGATTTTACTCGCTGGAAAAATTCCAGCATTTTTCGTTTTAATTCATTTAATTGATTTTGCATGGATTTCCTCACTTTATCTATTATACCATAAAAGGTAAACTTTCAATAAAATAGCCACTTTCTTCCCTATTCTACTAGGCTATTGCCCAAGTTTGTGATACAATAGGTAGAAACAATATTTTTAAAAAGGAGAAAAGACACATGCACATTTTTGATGAGCTAAAAGAGCGTGGTTTGATTTTTCAAACGACTGATGAAGAAGCTTTGCGTAAAGCCCTAGAAGAAGGTCAAGTTTCTTATTATACTGGCTACGATCCAACTGCTGACAGCCTTCACCTAGGCCACCTTGTCGCAATCTTGACAAGTCGTCGCTTGCAGCTAGCAGGTCACAAACCTTATGCGCTCGTTGGCGGTGCTACAGGTCTCATCGGAGATCCGTCCTTCAAAGATGCTGAACGTAGTCTCCAAACAAAAGACACAGTAGATGGCTGGGTCAAGTCTATCCAAGGACAACTTTCTCGTTTTCTTGACTTTGAAAATGGTGAAAACAAGGCTGTCATGGTCAACAACTACGACTGGTTTGGCAGCATCAGCTTCATTGATTTCCTCCGTGATATCGGAAAATACTTTACTGTCAACTACATGATGAGCAAGGAGTCTGTGAAAAAACGGATCGAAACAGGAATTTCTTACACTGAATTCGCTTACCAAATCATGCAAGGTTACGACTTCTTCGTTCTTAACCAAGACCACAACGTAACGCTTCAAATCGGGGGTTCTGACCAGTGGGGAAATATGACAGCTGGTACTGAATTGCTTCGTCGTAAGGCTGACAAGACTGGCCACGTTATCACTGTTCCACTGATCACAGATGCAACTGGTAAGAAATTTGGTAAATCAGAAGGAAACGCAGTCTGGCTCAATCCTGAAAAGACTTCTCCATACGAAATGTACCAATTTTGGATGAACGTTATGGACGCAGACGCTGTTCGCTTCTTGAAAATCTTTACTTTCTTGTCACTTGATGAAATTGAAGACATCCGCAAACAATTTGAAGCAGCTCCACACGAACGCTTGGCTCAAAAAGTCTTGGCTCGTGAAGTCGTCACACTTGTTCACGGCGAAGAAGCCTACAAAGAAGCCCTCAACATCACTGAGCAACTCTTTGCAGGAAACATCAAAAACCTTTCTGTCAAAGAGCTCAAACAAGGACTTCGCGGAGTGCCAAACTACCAAATTCAAGCAGATGAAAACCACAATATCGTAGAACTGCTCGTCTCATCTGGTGTGGTTAACTCAAAACGCCAAGCCCGTGAAGACGTTCAAAACGGAGCTATTTACGTCAACGGCGACCGTATCCAAGACCTTGACTATATCTTGAGTGACGCAGATAAGTTAGAGAATGAGCTGACTGTTATCCGTCGTGGAAAGAAAAAATATTTTGTATTGACTTACTAAACTGTTCAACATTTATCTATAAACAAAGGAGTTACCCTCGAGAAAGGTAACTCCTTTTTGCTGTTAATAACTCTCATCTATCTATTTTTAATAGACAGGCTACGCAGTACAATGCGCAAGGTTGTTAGATTATGTAAGATAGAGAGATTTGAAGGACTGAGCCAATTAAATAAGCCAAAGCCAATCAAACTACTATTTACGACAACGGTATCTTGAATATTCTTCTTGATGAGTGTTTGCAAAGATGATGATAGCGAATCCAACTCTTGGAAGAAATCCAAACGATTATCTAACAATAAGATATCGCTCATCTGCTTAGAAATATCTGCACTCTCATTCATCACCACACCGATATCTGATAGGGTTAGAGCAGCTGAGTCATTCAACCCATCCCCAACCATCAAAATAGTGTGACCTGCTTTCTGCAGTTCCTCTACTAACTCAAATTTCCCATCAGGTTTCAAGTCTGTATAGACCTGATCAAAGGGCAAATCTTTGACTAATTCCTCTGTCCTAACCAAGGTGTCCCCTGTTGCCAGAATCAATTTTTTCCCTTGTGCCTTAAGTTTCTCCAAGGCTGCTTTTGCTTCTTTTCTCAAAGGAGTATGAATGCAGAACATTCCAATCAATTCATTCTGATAAGCCAAGAACAAGAGATTGTAGTGATTCTTGTGCTCTTCGATCAAAGCATGTTGTTCCAAACTAATATGAATCTGCTCATCCTGCATCAAGACATAATTCCCAATAACAACTGGTTGGCCATCTATATTGGATTTGATCCCCTTGCTTGCGATATATTGGAGTTTCCCATGCATTTCCTCATGTTCAATTCCCTCTATCTCAGCTTGCTTGACAATGGCATTAGCAATAGGATGATAAATGTGTTCCTCAAGACAGGCACTGATTCTGAGAATATCTTCCTCGCTATAGTCCCCAAAAGGTAACACCTTTTCAACTATAGGATAGCTAGTTGTGATTGTTCCTGTCTTATCAAACAAGAAAGTATCAACTTCCAGATATTTCTCTAGAACATCTCCATCCTTAATCACCATTTCACGATTCAACCCCTCCTTGATAGCTGTCAAATAAGCTACAGGAGTAGAGATTTTCAAAGCGCAGGAGAAATCGACCAATAGGAAAGAAATAGCCTTAGAAAAAGAACCTGTCAATAGGTAAGTCAGCCCAGCCCCCAAGAAATTATATTTGACGACCTTATCCGCCATCTTGATGAAATAGCGTTGTTTCGTTTTCTTGTTTTCTTCAGATTTCTTCATCAACTCAATCAGTTGTAAAATCCGGCTGTTCATCTGATTATCGGTTACACGAATGCGTAACTCTCCAGTTTCTAATACTGTATTTGCACAAACTAAATCAGACTCTCTTTTTTCAACTGGAAAACTCTCTCCCGTCAAGGAACTTTCGTTGACCATACCTAAACCTGAAACTACTTGTCCATCAAACAGAATTTCATTTCCTTGAGATAGGACCAAGACATCTCCTATTTGAACATCGGAACTCTTGATACTAACAACCGTATCGCCCTGTACTAAGAATACATCGCTCTCTTTTGCAAGAAGGCTTTGTTCTAAATCTGTTGCAGTTTTTTTCAAGGACCACTGATCTAAATGATTCCCCAAATCAAGCATAAACATGATATTGCTAGCTGTCTTGGATTGGTTCATAAACAAGGACAATAAAATCGCCGAACAGTCCAAGACCTCCATCGTTAGTTCCTTACGCGCTAGTGTTTGATAGGCTTCTCTAATATAGCCAAAAGCCTGATAACAAGTCCATATATAGCGAATAGGATACGGCACAAAACTACGAAAAAGTATACGCTTAATCGCTGCACCTGAAACAATAGAATAAGCACTCTCTTCTCTACGAATGGGAAGAGTCATCAACTCAGAAACTTTCCCTTTATCAATTCTTTTTAAAAAGGCTTCTGCATTATCTAATACAGAAAAGCCTTCTTTTATACGTAGAGTAAAGTGCTGTTGATCCATGTAAAACTGGATAGACTCAATCCCCTTTTCATCTCTCGCCAAGGAACGAAGATAGTCTTGAATATCCAAGGTGAGTGAAAAAGAAGATGATAGTCGGATATGTTGGTATCCTCTATGTAGCACTTTAAAAGACATATTATTCTCCTATAAGGCTATCTAATTGCTCTTCTTTTTTCTCTTGCTCGTACAAATATTTGGCATCTTGCAAGACATCGTCTCCATGTTGTTTCACAACAGAAACAGATGCATCTAGCCCGTCTTTCAACTTGTAAGCCTTAGCCAAAGCTTTAGAATAACCTTTTTTAGCTTCCTTACTTGCTAAGATTTTCAAGCCAAGGGTACCAAATGCGACACCACCCAAAAAGAGTGATGATTTTTTCGCAACTTTTGCAACGGTTAATACTTCTTTTAACATACTTATTTCCTCCTTATCATTATTATATAGAAATTTAGATATAAAAGCAATTTTATTCTATAAATTGGAGAATTAGTTTTATTTCTACTGAATCTCCCATCTACTTATTCCTAAAGTTGCTTTCATTTGCCTCTTTTGATACACTTAAACTATGAATACAAATCTCAAACCCAAACTTCAACGTTTTGCTTCTGCTACTGCCTTTGCCTGTCCCATCTGTCAAGAAAATCTGACTCTGCTAGAGACTAGTTTCAAGTGCTACAACCGTCATTCTTTTGACTTGGCGAAATTCGGCTATGTCAATCTAGCCCCTCAAATCAAGCAATCTGCTAACTACGACAAGGAAAATTTTCAAAACCGTCAACAAATCCTAGAAGCCGGCTTTTATCAGGCTATTCTAGAGGTCGTCTCTGATTTACTTTCAAACTCAAAAAATGCCAAAACAATTTTAGATATCGGTTGTGGCGAAGGCTTCTATTCTCGCAAACTCCAAGAAAGTCATCCTGACAAAACCTTCTATGCCTTTGATATTTCCAAAGATTCCGTCCAAATCGCTGCCAAGAGCGAACCCAACTGGGCAGTCAATTGGTTCGTTGGCGACCTAGCTCGTCTTCCTATAAAAGACGCTAGCATGGATATCCTGCTTGATATCTTCTCACCTGCCAACTATGGAGAATTTCGTCGCGTTTTATCCAAAGACGGTATCTTGATAAAGGTTATTCCAACTAAAAATCACCTCAAGGAAATCCGTCAGAAGGTACAAGACCAGCTGACAAACAAGGACTATTCCAACCAAGATATCAAAAATCATTTCCAAGAACACTTTACCATCCTATCAAGTCAAACTGCCTCACTAACCAAGCCTATCACAGCAGAGCAGCTCCAAGCCCTACTCAGCATGACGCCCCTACTCTTTCACATCGACCAGACTAAGATTGACTGGAGCCAACTGACAGAGATTACTATTGAGGCTGAGATTCTGGTTGGGAAAGTACTATAATTAACACAAAAAACCGCATTTCAAGAAGATCTGCGGTTTTAAATTTCAATTTTTAAACTATCTATCCCAAAAGTCTAAAACATTTAAAGCTTTTAGCTTCTCCATTTATTTTCGATTCGAAATAACAAACTTATCAATGAACAGTAAGTGATATAAGGCCAGTACCAACCCCCACAAGCTACCACGAAAAGAGATTTCTTGATGATTGAGAGGAAACAAATCGTGGTTACCTATATAGAGGCATGCCCCAATTACAAAAAGAATCCAAAATAAATCCGTCCATTTATATTTTGAAAAATATTTTTTCCACATAAGAACACCTTCTTTCCTATAATCATATTATAATACTTTGTGTAAGCGAATACAAGAAATTTGAGGTAATTTTTAAATAGATTTCGAGGCTTAAAGGTTGTAAAACCAGCATTTTAAGCGTTCAATGTGTCTATGATTTCTCTCTTTTTAATTCAAGATGGACTCAAATCCACAGCATTCAAAAAAGCGAATTTCAATCGAAACTCGCTTTTTTACAAAATGTATTAGTATAAATCTTGTATCTTAGTTCAAGTGCCAGATATCTTCGTTGTACTGAGCGATTGTACGGTCAGATGAGAAGAATCCTGCTTTAGAAATGTTAACGATAACTTTATCCAACCATGCATCACGGTCTTCGTAGTCAGCCAACATTTGCTCTTTGACTTTGATGTAGTCTTCTAAGTCAAGAAGAGTCATGAACCAGTCTTTGTTGATCAATTCATTGTAAAGACGTTCCAAGCGCTCTTTGTTTCCAGCTGCAAGAACTGCATCGCTAACGATGAAGTCGACCAATGGTTTGATAGCTTCACGAGCGTAGAATTCGCTTGATTTGTAAGCTGCTTTTGCGTAAAGGTCGATAACAGTTTCTGAATCTTCACCAAAGATGTAGATATTTTCGTCTCCAACCAACTCAGCGATTTCCACGTTAGCACCGTCCATAGTACCAAGAGTCAAAGCTCCGTTCAACATGAATTTCATGTTACCAGTACCTGAAGCTTCTTTAGAAGCAAGTGAGATTTGTTCTGAGATATCACATGCTGGGATAAGGAAGCTTGCTGCAGTAACGTTGTAGTTTTCAACCATAACTACTTGCAAATGTGGAGCTACTGCTGGATCGTTAGCAATCACTTCTGACATGCAAAGGATCAAGTGAATGATGTCTTGAGCGATTGTGTAGGCTGGAGCTGCTTTACCACCAAAGAAGATTGTGATTGGGCGAGCAGGGATGTTACCAGCTTTGATGTCAAGGTATTTGTGGATTACGTACAAAGCGTTCATTTGTTGGCGTTTGTACTCGTGAAGACGTTTGATTTGAATGTCAAAGATAGAGTTTGGATTGATTTCCACACCTTGGTGTTCTTTCAAGTGACGAGCCAATTTACGTTTGTTGTGAGCCTTGATGCTTTCCAATTTTTCTTTGACAGCTGCTTTGTCTTCATAAGATAAAAGTTTTTCAAGCTCATCTGCTTCATGGTGCCAACCTTCTCCAAGAATCTCATCCAAGTAGTGAGACAAGCTTGGGTTAGCATGCATGAGCCAACGACGGAAAGTGATACCGTTTGTTTTGTTGTTGAATTTTTCTGGGTAAAGGTCGTAGAAGGCTTTCAACTCAGAGTTCTTCAAGATTTCAGTGTGGAGCGCTGCTACCCCGTTAACGCTGTATCCGTAGTGGATATCCATGTGAGCCATGTGAACACGTCCACTCTCGTCAATAATTTGAACAGCTGGATCTTTCACTTCTGCTTTCACGCGACGGTCCAATTCTTTAATGATTGGTACCAAGTGAGGAACCACTTCTTGCAAGAATTCAAGAGGCCATTTTTCAAGGGCTTCAGCAAGGATTGTGTGGTTAGTGTAGGCAGTCATGCTACGAACGATTGAGATTGCTTCGTCAAGCTCGATACCACGTGCAGTCAAAAGACGGATCAATTCAGGGATAACCATTGATGGGTGAGTATCGTTGATTTGTACAACAGCGTAGTCAGCAAGGTCATGCAAGTTGCTTCCTTTTTCAATTGCTTCGTCGATGATCAATTGCGCACCGTTTGAAACCATGAAGTATTGTTGGAAGATACGGAGCAATTCACCTTGACGGTCACTATCATCTGGGTAAAGGAAGAGAGTCAAGTTGCGAGCGATATCTGTCTTGTCAAAGTTGATACCATCTTTAATAATAGAAGAATCAACTGAATCCAAGTCAAACAAACGCAAGCGGTTTTTAGTTGCTGTTTCATAACCAGTAACATCAATATCATAAAGAGTTGATGTCAAAGTAAAGTCTGCAAATGGCACTTGGTAGCTACGGCTTGAGCGAACCAACCAGTTTTGCTCTGTCAACCATGCATTTGGAATTGTTTCTTGTTGGTTGTTTTTAAGAACTTGTTGGAAAAGACCAAAGTGGTAGTTAAGACCAACACCGTCACCATTCAAACCAAGAGTCGCAATTGAGTCGATAAAGCAGGCAGCCAAACGTCCCAAACCACCATTACCAAGAGATGGTTCCAATTCAACTTCTTCGACTTCGATCAAGTCTTTACCTGCAGCAGCAAGTTCTTTTTTGACATCGTCATAAAGACCAAGGTTGATCAAGTTGTTTGACAAGAGTTTACCAATCAAGAACTCAGCTGAGATATAGTAAACTTTCTTTTTACCAGTGTTAACTGGTTTTTGGCTGCTTGCAAGCTTGCTGTAGTTAAGAAGAGCAAGGTAAAGCTCTTCATTGCTACATTCTGCAATGGTTTTATTGTAACGATTTTGTACAAATTCTTGTAGTGATAACATGTTTAGTTGTCTCCTGATTATTGTCTTATTTCTTTAATTCTACCAAATTTTCATTGATTCGGCGATAGATTGTTGTCAAGTCAAGCAAACCTTCCTCGACAGCTGGTGTCAATTGATCTTCAGTCATACGCCAAGACCAGTTTCCACCAAGGGTAGATGGGAAGTTCATACGAGCTGCCTCATCCAATTCTAGCAAATCTTGCATAGTTGCAATTGCCATGAAGCTAACTGATGAAAAGACTGTACGAAGCATAGCATGTGGCACTGTTTCGTATTCTTTACGGTTAGTGTAGCGAGCCATGTATTCACGAGTCGCATCATCAATCTCGTTACGGTACCAACCAAGGACCGTATTGTTATCGTGTGTTCCTGTGTACATAACTGAGTTAGCAGGTGCCAAGTGTGGGCTGTCGATACTTTCGTCTTCTGGGTTGAAGGCAAATTGAAGAATCTTCATTCCTGGGAAGCCAGTACGTTCACGCAATTCGATAACTTCGTCTGTCATGAAACCAAGATCTTCTGCGATGATGTTTAACTCACCAAGCTCTTCCTTAACGGCTGCAAAAAGCTTGTAGCCAGGACCTTTGACCCACTCACCAGGTGCTGCTGTGTCAGAACCAGCAGGGATTTCCCAGTAAGATTCGAAACCACGGAAGTGGTCGATACGAACGATATCATAGATTTTGAAGCTTTCACGCAAGCGCTCAATCCACCATTTGTAGCCATCTTTGTCCATTGCTTCCCAGTCATAGATTGGGTTACCCCAAAGCTGACCAGTTGCAGAAAATTCATCTGGTGGGCATCCTGCGATACAAGTAGCCTTACCATTGACATCTGTCTTGAAGAGATGTGGATTTGCCCACATATCGCTTGAATCTTCCGCTACATAGATTGGCATGTCCCCAACGATTTCGATGTGGTTGTCGTTAGCGTAAGATTTCAATTTCAACCATTGTTGGAAGAAGAAGTACTGAGTCACACGGTGGTAAACCAACTTGTCTGCCAATTGCTCACGGTAGCTTTCAAGTGCTGAAGCTTTACGAGCACGAGCATCTGCATCTGGCCATTCGGTCCAAGCAAGATTTTCAAAATGCTCTTTGATAGCCATATACTCAGCAAAGAGCTCAAGCCATGATTGGTTATCTTGAGCAAATTTCTCAAAATCTTTAACATCTCCGACTTCCAAGAAACGTTTTACCGCTTTTTCTAAAAGAGGACGACGTGCATAGTAGATTTTCGCATAGTCAACTTCAGACGCATCGCTACCAAAGTCAACCCCTTCAAGGTCACTTGCTTGCAACAAGCCTTGCTCCACCAAGATATCCAAATCGATAAAATGAGTGTTCCCTGCAAAGGCTGAGAAAGATTGGTAAGGAGAGTCTCCGTAACTAGTTGTTCCTAGTGGAAGGATTTGCCAGTAACGTTGTTTTGTGCGAACCAAGAAATCAACGAAGTCGTAAGCACTTTTACCAAATGATCCGATTCCGTATGCTCCTGGAAGAGAAGAAATGTGCATCAACACACCACTTTGACGTTTTTTCATAATAAGCACCTCATGTGTTTATAGTTAGATATTACATTTTTATGAACGCAAACGTTTGCGCTATTACTAGTATAGCTTATTTTCTTGATAAATGCAAGCGGTTTTAAATAACTTTTTTGATTATTTTTTTTAAATTTTTTCTTCTTACTTGTATATATATCCTTTCAGGAAACAAACAAAATAGGAATAAGGGTTTCACTTACCTTATTAAGCAAAAATAAAGTGAGAATCCTCTCTGCTTTCCATTTGTAAATTAGGCAATCGTTTTCTCAACTTTTTTTAAATTTAAAACAAAACCAATTTTTGGGATTTTCTACTATTATATGATGATGAAGCGTTTACTTTTTTTACAATTTTTTTAAAAATTTTTACAAAAAACACTTGCAACCGCTTTCTGATTGTGTTATACTAGTCCCATAAAGGAAAACGTTTGCGTTTCCTCATTATAAAATTTGTTATTCTTTAGGAGGAATACACTATGTCATCTAAATTCATGAAGAGCGCTGCTGTGCTTGGAACTGCTACACTTGCTAGCTTGCTTTTGGTAGCTTGCGGAAGCAAAACTGCTGATAAGCCTGCTGATTCTGGTTCATCTGAAGCCAAAGAACTCACTTTCTACGTTGAAGACCAATATAAAGCCTTTGCTGAATCAGCTGCAAAAGCTTACGAAAAAGAAGCTGGCGTAAAAGTTACCATCAAAACAGGAGACCAAATGGGTGGGCTTGACAAACTTTCTCTTGACAACCAATCAGGTCAAGCTGCTGACGTTATGATGGCTCCATACGACCGTGTAGGTAGCCTTGGTACTGACGGACAACTTTCAGAAGTTAAATTGAGCGACGGCGCTAAAACAGATGATAAAACTAAATCTCTTGTAACAGCTGCTGATGGTAAAGTTTACGGTGCTCCTGCTGTTATCGAGTCACTTGTTATGTACTACAACAAAGACTTGGTAAAAGAAGCTCCAAAAACTTTTGCTGACTTAGAAAACCTTGCTAAAGATAGCAAATATGCCTTCGCTGGAGAAGATGGAAAAACTTCTGCTTTCCTAGCTGACTGGACAAACTTCTACTATGCATATGGACTTCTTGCTGGTAACGGTGCTTACGTATTCGGACAAAACGGTAAAGACGCCAAAGATATCGGTCTTGCAAACGACGGTTCTATCGCAGGTATCAACTACGCTAAATCTTGGTATGAAAAATGGCCTAAAGGTATGCAAGATACTGAAGGTGCTGGCAACTTAATCCAAACTCAATTCCAAGAAGGTAAAACAGCTGCTATCATCGACGGACCTTGGAAAGCTCAAGCCTTTAAAGATGCTAAAGTAAACTACGGTGTTGCAACTATCCCAACTCTTCCAAATGGAAAAGAATATGCTGCATTCGGTGGTGGTAAAGCTTGGATCATCCCATCAAGCACTAAGAACCTTGAAGGCGCTCAAAAATTTGTAGACTTCCTTGTTTCAACTGAAGAACAAAAAGCCTTCTACGATACAACTAACGAAATCCCAGCTAACACTGAAGCTCGTACATATGCTGAAGGTAAAAATGATGAGTTGACAACAGCTGTTATCAAACAGTTCAAGAACGCTCAACCAATGCCAAACATCTCTCAAATGTCTGCAGTTTGGGATCCAGCGAAAACTATGCTCTTTGATGCTGTAAGTGGTAAGAAAGATGCGAAAACAGCTGCTAACGACGCTGTAACATTGATCAAAGAAACAATCAAACAAAAATTTGGTGAATAAAAAATTTGTTCAAGGGGGGTGGAAATCAAATCCCCCTTTGAATTTATCAATCAAAAACATATATAGTTTAGGTTTTAATTAGAAACCAGTATCCTATGAAAGGAGTTATTATGGAAAAGCAACAACCTAGTAAAGCAGCCCTGCTGTCTATCATTCCTGGGTTAGGACAGATTTACAATAAACAAAAAGCCAAAGGTTTTATCTTCCTTGGTGTAACCATCGTATTCGTCCTTTACTTCCTAGCACTTGCAGCCCCTGAATTGAGCAATCTCATCACTCTTGGTGACAAACCAGGTCGTGATAATTCCCTCTTTATGCTGATTCGTGGTGCCTTCCATTTAATCTTTGTAGTTGTTTATGTACTCTTTTATTTCGCAAATATCAAAGACGCACATACAACTGCCAAACACATTAACAATGGCATACCAGTAGCACTTACCTTTAAAGAAATGGTCAAAGGAATCTATGAAAATGGCTTCCCTTACCTCTTAATCATTCCATCTTACATTGCCATGACTTTTGCGATTATCTTCCCAGTTATCGTAACCTTGATGATCGCCTTTACCAACTACGACTTCCAACACTTGCCACCAAACAAATTGTTGGACTGGGTTGGTTTGACCAACTTTACAAACATTTGGAGCTTGAGTACCTTCCGTTCTGCCTTTGGTGCCGTCCTTTCTTGGACTATCATCTGGGCTTTATCTGCCTCAACTTTACAGATCGTCATTGGTATCTTCACAGCTATCATTGCTAACCAACCATTTATCAAAGGAAAACGTATCTTCGGTGTTATTTTCCTTCTTCCTTGGGCTGTCCCAGCCTTCATCACTATCCTGACATTCTCAAACATGTTTAACGATAGTGTTGGTGCTATCAACACTCAAGTATTGCCAATCTTGGCTAAATTCCTTCCTTTCCTTGATGGTGCTCTTATTCCTTGGAAAACAGACCCAACTTGGACTAAGATTGCCTTGATTATGATGCAAGGTTGGCTTGGATTCCCATATATCTACGTTTTGACCTTGGGTATCTTGCAATCTATTCCTAACGACCTTTACGAAGCAGCTTATATTGACGGTGCTAATGCTTGGCAAAAATTCCGCAACATCACTTTCCCAATGATCTTGGCTGTTGCTGCACCTACTTTGATTAGCCAATACACCTTCAACTTTAACAACTTCTCTATCATGTACCTCTTCAATGGTGGAGGTCCTGGTAGTGTCGGAGGGGGAGCTGGTTCAACTGATATCTTGATCTCATGGATCTACCGTTTGACAACAGGTACATCTCCTCAATACTCAATGGCGGCTGCTGTTACCTTGATTATCTCTATCATTGTCATCTCAATCTCTATGATCGCATTCAAGAAACTACACGCATTTGATATGGAGGACGTCTAAGATGAATAACTCAATTAAACTCAAACGTAGACTGACTCAAACCCTTACTTACCTCTACTTGATTGGTCTATCAATCGTGATTATCTATCCACTGTTGATTACCATCATGTCAGCCTTTAAAGCAGGTAACGTCGCAGCCTTTAAACTTGATACTAACATCGACTTCAATTTTGATAACTTTAAAGGACTCTTTACTGAAACTCTATACGGTACTTGGTATCTCAATACCTTGATCATCGCCTTGGTTACCATGGCGGTTCAAACAAGTATCATCGTACTTGCTGGTTATGCCTACAGCCGTTACAACTTCTTGGCTCGTAAACAAAGTTTGGTCTTCTTCTTGATTATCCAAATGGTGCCAACCATGGCCGCTTTGACAGCCTTCTTCGTTATGGCGCTTATGTTGAACGCCCTTAACCACAGCTGGTTCCTCATCTTCCTATACGTTGGTGGTGGTATCCCGATGAATGCTTGGCTCATGAAAGGCTACTTCGATACAGTGCCAATGTCTCTAGACGAATCTGCAAAACTAGACGGTGCAGGACACTTCCGTCGCTTCTGGCAAATTGTTCTTCCACTTGTTCGCCCAATGGTTGCCGTACAAGCTCTCTGGGCCTTCATGGGACCTTTCGGGGACTACATCCTCTCTAGTTTCTTGCTTCGTGAGAAAGAATACTTTACTGTTGCCGTTGGTCTCCAAACCTTCGTCAACAATGCGAAGAACTTGAAGATTGCCTACTTCTCAGCAGGTGCTATCCTCATCGCCCTTCCAATCTGTATTCTCTTCTTCTTCCTACAAAAGAACTTTGTTTCAGGACTTACAAGTGGTGGCGACAAGGGATAATATATCCCCGCCACCCTTTTCTTATTGCTACAAAATATATACTAACAACAAGCAATTTATCCCCTAGACTTGAAATAAAGCACATTTCTCTATATAATAATACTCATATAGAAAACACCTTTTAGAAAGATACCTATGCTTCCATATCCATTTTCCTATTTTTCAAGTATTTGGGGATTTCGTAAGCCCCTGTCCAAACGTTTCGGGCTCAACTGGTTTCAACTGCTCTTTACCAGTATCTTCCTTATCAGCTTGTCCATGGTACCCATTGCCATCCAAAACAGCTCACAGGAGACTTATCCGCTAGAAACCTTTATCGATAATGTCTATGAACCTCTGACAGATGAAGTTGTCCAGGATCTCTCTGAACACGCTACAATTGTTGATGGTAATTTAACTTATACAGGCACAGCTAGTCAAGCGCCTTCTCTTGTGATTGGTCCAAGCCAAAGCAAGGAATTACCTAAAGACTTGCAACTGCATTTCGATACAAAAGAACTGGTCATCAGCAAGGAAAGCAAGGAGCTGACCCGCATTTCTTACCGAGCTATTCAGACTGAGAGTTTCAAAAGCAAGGACAGCTTGACTCAAGCGATTTCTAAAGACTGGTACCAACAAAATCGTGTCTATATCAGTCTCTTCCTAGTTCTCGGTGCTAGCTTCCTCTTTGGTTTAAATTTCTTTATCGTTTCTCTAGGAGCTAGTCTTCTCCTTTATATCACTAAGAAATCACGCCTCTTTTCATTTAGAACCTTTAAAGAGTGCTACCATTTTATCTTGAACTGTTTAGGATTACCAACTCTGATTACGCTTATTTTGGGCTTGTTTGGCCAAAATATGACAACTCTGATTACCGTACAAAACATTCTTTTTGTTCTATATCTGGTCACTATCTTTTATAAAACGCATTTCCGTGATCCAGATTACCATAAATAGGAGATTTTTATGCCCGTTACGATTAAAGACGTGGCCAAGGCTGCTGGTGTTTCGCCTTCAACCGTAACCCGTGTTATTCAAAATAAATCAACCATTAGCGACGAAACAAAAAAACGCGTTCGCAAGGCGATGAAGGAGCTCAATTACCACCCCAACCTCAACGCTCGTAGCTTGGTAAGTAGTTATACCCAAGTTATCGGCTTGGTCCTTCCTGACGACTCAGACGCCTTCTATCAAAATCCTTTCTTCCCATCTGTCCTCCGTGGTATCGCCCAAGTCGCCTCTGAAAATCACTATGCCATTCAGATTGCAACAGGTAAAGACGAAAAAGAGCGCCTTAAAGCTATTTCACAGATGGTTTACGGTAAACGTGTGGATGGTTTGATTTTCCTTTATGCCGAAGAGGAAGATCCCTTGGTCAAACTGGTCGCTGATGAGCAGTTCCCCTTCCTCATCCTAGGAAAATCCATTTCACCCTTTATCCCCCTTGTCGATAACGACAATGTCCAAGCTGGTTTTGATGCGACCGAATATTTCATCAAAAAAGGCTGCAAACGAATTGCCTTCATAGGTGGTACTAAACGACTCTTTGTAACGCAAGACCGTTTAACAGGCTATGAGTCAGCACTCAAACAACACCAACTGCCTATTGACGAAAATTTGACCTATTTTGCAACGGAGTTCCTAGAAGAAAAAGGGTATCAATTTAGTAAACTCCTCTTTCAGCATGACCCGCAGATTGATGCTATCATTACAACCGATAGTCTCCTAGCCGAAGGGGTCTGTGACTATATTGCTAAGCACCAACTGGATGTCCCTGTTCTCAGCTTTGACTCGGTCAATCCCAAGCTCAACTTGGCGGCCTATGTTGATATCAATAGCCTAGAACTTGGTCGTATTTCCCTTGAAACTATCCTCCAGATTATCAACGATACTAAAAGCAATAAGCAAATTTGTTACCGTCAGTTAATCGCCCACAAAATTATCGAAAAATAAAAACCAGCTCGCGCTGGTTTTTTTGATTACTAATTATCTGTTTCAACGAATCGTCCCAAAATATGGACATTCTCAGATACAGAGACAAAGGCGCTTGGATCCACCTGTTTCATAATCTGTTTAAATTCATTAAACTCTGCACGTGTAATGACAGTGATTAAAACTGCCTTTCTCTCGTGATTATAGGTTCCTTCTGCATCGTGGATCATGGTTGCTCCGCGGTGCAATTTTTTATGGATTTTTTCAATTACCTTGTCTGGATGATTGGTCACAATCATGGCCTGCATGCGTTTTTGCTTGGTAAAGACAGCGTCTGTCACACGGCTAGAGACAAAGATGGTAATCATAGAGTAGAGAGCGTATTTCCAACCAAAGGTCAAACCTGCTATCAGCATGATAGTCCCATTTACCAAGAAAGAAATACTACCGACGTTCTTACCCGTTTTCTTGCGAATAGTCAGACTGACAATATCCGTCCCACCACTGGAGATATTGTTTCGAAGAGCAAAACCAATTCCCAAGCCCATGACAACACCCCCAAAAAGGGCATTGATAATGGGATCCTCCGTCAAGGTCGCCACAGGGACAAACTGGATAAAGAAGGAACTCATGGAAACCGTAATAAAGGTAAAGACGGTGAACTTATGCCCAATCTGATACCAAGCCAAGACCATCAAAGGAAAATTAATGGCGTAAAAGGTCAGCGAAATCGGGATATGAAAACCAAACCAGTGATTACTCAAGGCAGAGATAATCTGTGCCAGACCTGTCGCACCACTCGAATACACATGTCCTGGTTGGAAAAAGAAATTGACCGCCACTGCTGATAAAAATCCATAGACCAGAGAGGCCGAAATCTTCTCATCATATTTTTCCCGAGAGATGCTTTGTAAGACACGTAAAATTTTTATCTGATAAGCAAAGCGGCGCAGATAATAGCGCCACCGCTTAATTCGTTTTGCTTGTTTCATCTTCTTCTATTTGTAAGCTGAGTTCCTCTAGTTGTTTGAGAGCTACTGTTGAAGGAGCTTGTGTCATTGGGTCAGTTGCCTTGTTGTTCTTAGGAAAGGCAATAACTTCACGGATATTTTCTTCCCCTGCTAAAAGCATGACAAATCGGTCAAGCCCGATAGCCAAGCCACCGTGTGGTGGGAAACCATAGTCCATGGCTTCAAGAAGGAAGCCAAACTGGTCATTTGCTTCTTCAGCTGAGAAACCAAGAGCCTTGAACATGCGTTCTTGAAGGTCTTTTTGATTGATACGAAGGCTACCACCACCAAGTTCATAACCGTTCAAGACGATATCGTAAGCAATGGCACGAACCTTCGCCAAATCACCTTCTAATTCGTGAGCAGTCTCTTCCTGTGGAAGTGTGAATGGATGGTGGGCGCTCATGTAGCGACCTTCTTCTTCAGACCATTCAAACATCGGCCAGTCAACTACCCAAAGGAAGTTGAATTTATCGTTATCAATCAAGCCAAGCTCTTTGGCAATACGTCCACGAAGGGCACCAAGAGTTGCATTGGCCACTTCAAGCGTATCTGCCACAAAGAGAACCAAGTCCTTATCTTCAAGAGCAAGCGCTGTTGTCAATTCTGCTTGGATGCCAGTCAAGAACTTGGCAACTGGTCCGTTTAATTCTCCATCAACAACCTTGACCCAAGCAAGACCTTTGGCACCATATTGTTTGGCTACTTCCGTCATCTTGTCAATGTCTTTACGTGAGTAGTTGTCCGCAGCTCCTTTGACCACAATGGCTTTTACAGCAGGTGCTTCTGAAAAGACTTTAAAGTCTATACCTTTGACTACTTCTGTCAGGTCCTGAAGCAACATGTCGAAACGGGTATCTGGCTTGTCAGAACCGTAAAGAGCCATAGCGTCATCGTATTTCATACGAGGGAATGGAAGTGTCACTTCGATGCCTTTAGTTTCCTTCATCACGCGCGCAATCAAACCTTCTGTGATATCTTGGATTTCTTGCTCAGTAAGGAAAGACGTTTCCAAGTCGACCTGAGTGAACTCAGGCTGGCGGTCACCACGCAAGTCCTCGTCACGGAAACATTTAACGATTTGGTAGTAGCGGTCAAAACCAGCATTCATCAAGAGTTGTTTCGTGATTTGTGGACTTTGAGGAAGAGCATAGAAATGCCCTTTATTAACACGAGATGGCACCAAGTAGTCACGCGCCCCTTCAGGCGTTGACTTAGAAAGGAATGGTGTCTCCACGTCGATAAACTCCAACTCATCCAAGTAGTTGCGGATAGAGTGGGTCACCTTAGCACGAAGTTTAAGATTTTCCAACATTTCTGGACGACGAAGGTCAAGGTAACGGTAACGTAAACGTGTATCGTCATTGGCCTCAATCCCATCCTTAATCTCAAATGGGGTTGTCTTAGCTGTATTAAGCACTGTCAGAGCTGTCACGTTTAACTCAACTGCACCAGTTGGCAACTTATCATTGGCTTGCTCACGCGCAGCGACCTGTCCAGTCACCTCGATAACAAATTCGCTACGAAGGCTTTCAGCTGTTTCCATAATCTCTGCAGAGACTTTTTCAGGGTTGATAACCAACTGCATGATTCCTTCACGGTCACGAAGGTCGATAAAAATCAAACCACCAAGGTCACGACGACGGCCAACCCATCCTTTCAAGGTCATTTCTTGTCCGATGTGTTCCTCACGAACACGACCAGCATACATACTACGTTTCATGTTTTCTCTCCTCTTTTATTCTGTTACTATTTTACCATAAAAGCGCAGGCTCTTCATGAAAATCATCAGAAAAGTTTGCCAGTCTTTAAAAATCAAGTGAATACTATAAAAATTAGCACCCATACAAAAATCCGATGAACTTCACCGGACTCTTTTATTTTGAAGTTTTGCCTGCTTTACGCTTTTCAGCAATTTCAGCTGCCTTTCGAGGCAAGACAATTTCCGTTGTGTAAGCTGTCCCAAAGCGCAAGACACCTGCAATAGGGGCAAAGACAACTGCTAGATAGTTATAGAAGAAATCGCCCTTAAAGGCATAAGCTAACGCTCCAATGATGAAAAATAGAACAACTGCTTGAATCACTGCTAATAAAATTACTCGTTTCATGTGACCTCCTGACTCTATTATAGCATGAGAATCATCAAAAAGCCGACTAAATTATTCAAAGCGTGGAGAGAAATACTGTAGACCAGACCTTTTCTGCTAATATAAGCCAAGCCCAAACTAAAACCAAGGCTAAAATAGACAAAAAATTGTTGCACATCACCTGGGAAATGAATCAAGGCAAATAGAACACTGGATACCAGAAGAAAAATCAGAGTTTGTTTGCTATTGTCCTGCTTAGGAAAGAGATAGCGTGCTAACATCCCTCTAAAGATAAGTTCTTCCGTCAAAGGAGCAAAAATAACGACCGCAAAGAATGAGAAAAGTGGTTGAGACAAGGTCAAGTCTATCGCTATTTGCTGATTTACTGAAGGATCATTTGGCAAGAAAAACTGGACAACCAGAGATAATAACAAAACCAAGGCAGGAAGCCAAATAAATCGGTTGAAGCCACTCTTCTCAATACGAACAGGACCTTTCTGATACCATTTGTAAATGCCGTACACATAAACTCCAGCCAAGGCCACATAGAGTAGGGTAACAGCATAGGGTGAAGCGCCTAAGGCAAGCGAAGTAGTCGCGAGCCCTTGAATAAAGCCATAGATAAAGAAAAAGGATAGAATGGCTAGAAGAAACCAGCCAAAATTTTTAAGTAATTTCATATAGATCTCCTATCTTGCTTTATAACTGTTTTTCAATACAAAGAGGTTTGCTATTCCTAACACAAGTACCCAGGCAAGTAACATACCGATATTAGAAAAAGATATTTCCCCACCTTTTTTATTTAAAAGATTTACAATTGGACCTATGAACGAGTAATCCAACACTTTTTGAACCGTATCATTTTGAAGAGCAATTATAGGTAAAACAGAGACAATTAACATAGGAAAGATACTATAGACTTGCGCTTTAGACTGAGTATCTGATACCGCACCGATTAGAAGGTTGAGAAAAATAATACTAATAGTTGCTAGGAGCAAATAGATAACGTAGGCAAATAAGTAACCTGATAGATCTACTTTAAGATAGACTGGGAGTAAAATCATTCCAAGCAACATAATCAACATAGGGAGGACGAGCATACTAAGAGTATATTCTGTTGCTGTCACACCACTTAGAATGAGTGATTTAAGATTGCGTTTTTCCTTATCTTCTGCCATCATAATCGATACCATATAACCACTTCCCATACTCAAGACCATGGTCAAACTCGTAGAGAGGAGAAACATACTCAATTCTCCATTCTTATTCATGAATTCATTATATAAAACAGCAATACCAAAAGGCATCAATAGAGTCGCCAACAAAGTTGAATTGCTGATAAGAACTTGTAATCTTAACCATAGTAGGGCATTTAATTTTCTAAACATCTAACTTTTCTCCTGTCAATCTGATAAAGATTTCTTCTAGTGTTGGCTCACAAGAGTGAACCACCATCAAATCTGTCGTGTCTAATTGTGGTAATTCTTCAAATGGAACTATCTGTTCTCGTCCATCGTTATAAACCACATGTACTTTCTTATCCACATGGTACTTCTGGATGATATCTTGCGGACTTCCATACTCTATTAAATTCCCCTTATTTAAAAGAGATAAGCGATCACAAAGCAGAGTTGCTTCATGCATATCATGCGTGGTCAAAAAGATAGTTGTCCCCGCCTGCTTTAGTTCTTGAAGTAGGGTATGAATCATCTTAGATGTTGTGGGATCTAAGCCACTGGTTGGCTCATCTAGAAAGAGAATCTTAGGAGCATTAAGAAGGGCACGGGCCAAGAACATTCGTTGTTTCATTCCAGTAGATAACTTTTCTGCGATAATATCTTTAGCATCTGCCAATCCAACCTGTTGAAGCACCTGAACTACTCTATCTGACTTGAGACCATATAACTTAGCGTAAATGAGCAGATTTTTATAAAGACTCATCTTTTCATAAAAACCACTGCCATCACTAACTATACCGATTTGTTCCAAGTCATTTGAGGTTAAATCTTGAGAATTCTTGCCTAACAAAACTGTGTTACCTTGATCTGCAGCCAACTGTCCTGTTAAGACATTGATCATAGTTGTTTTACCTGAGCCAGAAGGGCCAAGAAAACCAAAGATTTCACCCTCCTTAATCTCAAAAGAAATCTGATGAAGAGCTTTTTTGCTCCCAAAACTTTTGCTTACATTTTCAACACGAATCATAGAAACTCCTTTATTTGAAATAGCGTTTTACCATAGGTAACTGCATCACATTGATATAAACATGGATCGCTCCGACAAGCAAGAAGGCTAGTAACTGAATCTCTCCTGTCAAGAAAGAAATGATAATAAGAAAAACATATAAGGCTGGTAAGACATATTGGTTTAATTGGAATAAAATTCGAAAACTCTGTTCCAAATTAGCCTGGCGCTCCCCTTCATCATAGGAATTTATATAGTCCAAGACATCCTTTGGTGTAGAGAAAAGAGCCAAATCAAACTGACGCACAATCGCAATTGTTTTAAAAAGAGATTTTTGAGCGATTAAGGATAGCACAAAGACTAAGAAAGAGAGGGAAAATGTTTGGTGGTCTGTATGCAATATAACCACTTCATTTAATGAGAGAAAAATAGACAATGAAATTGCTACGCTTGCAATATTAAAAGCAATGGTTCCAAACTCGAGATTCCGATACATCTGCACATAATAGGTTTCATTCAGATCATCATCCATTTCCTCTTGATACAAGGAATGAAATTTTCTGCTTTTCTTTAGGAAATTGAAAGTCAAAAAAAGAATAATGACGGCTAATAGTAAACTGATAGCTGATAGCCATGGTATCAAGGGTTTTACATCTAACATAATTCCGTTGGATTCGGCATCTGCCTTAAACATCCCTACAAACATGCCCAAGAAACCTCCCAAGACAATAGACATCAAAAATAATAACAATCCACGTTTCTTTTTCTTTTTCTTTTCCATATTCATTCTCCTTATTTACTTGCTAGATTTTTGGATTTCTTTTCAATCCAGTCAACGACTGGGATAAGAGCAAAGTAGGCCCAGATAAATTGGTCGCTGTAATAGAGATCAAACCATCCTAGATTTGTTCCAATTAGTAGACACAGGCTGACTAATAGAGCTATGGCAACTACATAATAAATCACTTTATACTTGTTCATCATTTTTCTCCTTTTTCTTCAACCGATTGAAAATGGACAAGAGGATTAAATTAATCCAAAACAAATACTTACTTTCAACAAAATAGAACCAGCCCAGTAATGTTCCAACCATAGCGAAAGCATTCACAATGAGTGCAAGAACACTCATGTAATAAATCACTTTATACTTGTTCATCACTCGTCCTCCTCCAAGCGAAATACCGATTCGACTGTTTCGTTGAAAATTTGAGATATTTTCAGGGCAATGATAATGGATGGGGTGTACTCATCCCGTTCTAGTAGGCTAATGGTCTGTCTGGAAACCCCTGCCAGCTTGGCTAGGTCGGTTTGGTTGAGACCATCGCGAGCCCGAAGCTCTTTTAAACGATTTTTTAGTTGCATGTTACACACCTACTCTCCGTCAAATTCAACAGTTTGGATATCCTCAATACGTTGCAACTTGAATTTTTCTTTCCCCTCTTTATCAACACTACGTAGTTTGACCCATTCCTCATCAACATCCACAACTTCCCATAAAGATGTTCCAAACACTTGTCCAACGATTGTTGGATTTTTCCCAATTAATTCTTGCAATAATCTTGACATTTCTATACTTCCTTTCTCTTTTCGCTCAAGCTTTTTGATTTTATTCTCTAGTTTCTTGATTTTTTTAGAATTATTAGAATAAAAGAAAATCATAAATAGTATAAATACTACCCACATCATAGCTCCTTTCTGCTTTCTATTTCTTAACTTGCTTACATTGTAACACATCTTTTTCTTTTTGACAAGCATATTTGTCAAAAAGTTTATGATTTTTGTCATTTTGCAAAAGAAAAAGGTCAGGAGTAGGTTCCTGACCAGTTTTTCTACTATTAAAAGCCTAGTTTTTCAAAGATTTCTGAGAAGTTTTGGCTGATTGTCTCAAGTGACACTTGCACTTCTTCTCGTGTTTGATTGTTCTTGACCGTCACTTGTCCGCTTTCGACTTCACTCTCTCCTAGAGTGATGAGGGTCTTAGCAGCAAAGACATCGGCTGACTTGAACTGAGCTTTGAGTTTACGGTTGAGGTAATCACGCTCTGCTTTGAAACCTTGTTGGCGAAGAGCCTGTACCAATTCCAATGCCTTGATATTTGCCCCTTGACCCAAGACTGCGATATAGACATCTAGGGCGTTTTCGATAGGGAGGGACACACCTTGCTTTTCAAGAATGAGAAGCAAACGCTCTACACCAAGTCCAAAGCCAAATCCGGCGGTTTCTGGGCCTCCAAAGTAAGCAACCAAACCATCGTAGCGACCACCCGCACAGACTGTCAAGTCATTGCCCTCAATCTCTGTGATAAACTCGAAAATGGTGTGGTTGTAGTAGTCCAGACCACGCACCATATTGGTATCGATGATGTAGTCTACTCCAAGATTTTCCAACATCTGACGCACAGCATCAAAATGAGCTTGACTTTCTTCATCAAGGAAGTCCAAGATAGACGGTGCATTCTCTACTGCTACCTTGTCTTCTTTTTCCTTAGAGTCCAAGACACGGAGAGGATTTTCCTCCAAGCGACGTTGGCTATCCTTAGACAAGGTCTCCTTGAGCGGTGTCAAATAGTCAATCAAGGCTTGACGGTAAGCCGCACGGCTCTCAGGGTTTCCAAGAGTGTTGAGATGTAATTTGACACCTTGGATACCGATTTCTTTCAAGAAATGAGCTGCCATCGCGATGGTTTCCACATCGGTAGCTGGATTGCTAGAGCCAAAACACTCAACACCAATCTGGTGGAACTGGCGCAAACGCCCTGCCTGCGGACGCTCATAGCGGAACATAGGGCCCATGTAGTAGAACTTACTTGGCTTTTGCACTTCTGGGGCGAAGAGTTTATTTTCCACATAGGAACGAACAACGGGCGCAGTTCCTTCTGGACGGAGGGTAATATGACGGTCTCCCTTGTCATAGAAGTCGTACATTTCCTTGGTTACGATATCCGTTGTATCTCCGACAGAGCGACTGATAACCTCGTAATGCTCAAAAATAGGCGTGCGCACTTCTGCGTAGTTATAGCGCTTGAAAATCTCACGGGCAAAGCCTTCAACGTACTGCCATTTGGCAGACTCAGCAGGTAAAATATCCTGCGTTCCTTTTGGTTTTTGTAATTTCATAGGAAATCCTCTTTAAACTTAATAGTCTTATTTTACCATAAATAGAGGGATTAAAACAGTGAGAAAAAATTTAGGATTTAGATATCATTTTTGAGATTAATAACTGTCAAAAGAATAGCCAGGAAGGAAAGACCAACAAATAGCATCCAAGTCAACTGTATATTCCATACGGCTACTAGTGAGAAACAAGCTGTTCCCACAGGTATGGATAAGGTAAACAATAAACCTAAAAAATTACTGGTACGAGCTAGAACTTCTGGAGCTAGATTTTTCATGAGCATGGCACTAATCTTTGGTTGAACTTTACCAGACATATACAGAGTTAAAAATAGAAATAGCAAGCCAAGCACGACTTGATTGAATACATTAGCCAGACCAACTAGACTAAGTCCTACGGTCACCCACATCATCAATCTAGGCAAGGACTGCTTCCCAAAATAATCATTGCCCGTAAGGCTACTGATGATGACTGCTACTACAGCACCGACTTGACCGATAAATAACGCCTCTGTGTAAGAAAAATTCAAGAGAGAATGGCTCAAAAAGAAGATATTGTAGATGCCCCCTAAGGAACCACCCAAGGCATTGATAAGCAAGACAGCAAAGATCATGAATCCAAAGTTTTTCTGTCCACCTTTAAGAAAAACGAGACGTAAATTTCGGTAAATTGTTAGGAACTGGTCTTTGATAGAAAGCTTCTCATTTTTTAGAATTTTACCATCAGCAGATGACATTGACAGGCTCAATTTGCTTTTTCTTAAAAAGAGGATAACGGCTGATACTAGGAAAAAACAGGCATTGATTCCCGCAACGAGAGAAAAATTATTGACCGATAGCCCTAAGAGCCAGACTCCGAAAGCTTGACCACCAATAGCTGAAATATAGGTGATGAACTGGGAAAAAGAATAAGCCTCCATCAGATCATCTTCAGCTACTTTTTCCTTAATAAGAGGCATGCGCAAGCCACCTGCAAAATCACTGATAACATCACTAATGACATTGATTAAACACAGGCTAGAAAAGGCAAATAAACTAGCTTGCTGAACAACTAGGGCTGCCAGAAAAAATAAAACCGCCTGAAACAAACCGCTGTAAGTCATCCATTTGACCTTGTCCCTCGTGTAATCTGCCCGAATCCCTACAAAAACTGTAAAGAAAGTCGGAAGAATCATGACAATATTCGCCATAGCAACCGCAAAAGAGGCTTGTGGCAGGGTCGATGCATAGACGATAAATACCAGGTTAAAAATTGAAGCACCAAAGGCATTGAAGAAGCGTGACAAAGTCAAGAGTCGATAAGCTTGATTTCTAAACAATAGTTTCATAGGTAATCTCCCTTCTTGTTCAAATACTCAATGAAAATCAAAGAGCAAACTAGGAAGCTAGCCGAAGGCTGTACTTGAGTACGGCAAGGTGAAGCTGACGTAGTTTGAATTTGATTTTCGAAGAGTATAAGTTCTATATGAAGTATGACTACAGTATAGCACTTAGAAATTGAAAGGGAAAACTTTTGAATATATGCAACACACAAAATAAGCAAAAAAACGATAGAACTTTTGTAATGACCTGAGAGAGATACAGAGTTCTATCGCTTAAAAT
The DNA here is from genome assembly GCA_905221245.1 of bacterium. Classification (GTDB taxonomy): domain Bacteria; phylum Bacillota; class Bacilli; order Lactobacillales; family Streptococcaceae; genus Streptococcus. Next base: position 90,681 of record CAJNCK010000006.1, on the reverse strand, counting down.
TTCAAATTATTTTCTTAGTTTGCAGATATTCAACAATCGGTCGTTTTTCGATAGTATTCGGCAGATTTGTTACAACCAAGCATCTCAAAAATATGGACAGCATCCTCCATCTTTTTCTGACCTTCCTTGACTCTGCCTTGCTTGCTATCAAGAAGACCTTCCGCCCACAAATAGACAATTCGGAAATAGGTTTCATTTTCATTGTAGAAATGCTCTTCGATGACACGTTTAAAATAAGAGGCATTGGTAAATTCTTCACACTCAATGCTGGCTAAAAAACCATTCAAGAGTATAGTGTGAAAAAGGTTTCGATTGCCAGACATTTCCATTAGGAAATCAGATTTACGTACCATCTCTCTAACATACCTAGTGAAAAGAGAAACAGATAGAAATGGTGAACTGACTGAAAATAAATTGAGTTCATAGATTCCCCAGATCTCGGTAGAAAACAAATAATCATGAAGGACTTTCCCCTCCTCTGCCGTTAACTCTACCGTATCATACATGCTCTTCATATAAGACTTGATAATAATGGCATTTAGAATATGTTTCTGTTTGTTTTGAGAATGGGTATGCTTTTGGTACTCCTTGCGATACAGGTCTTCAAGAGGTGCTATATTCTTTGGATCCAAGACATCTAGGATTTCTTTTCTCAACTCAGAATCTGTATCATACTGAAAACCTCTCGCTAGAAAGAGGATTTCCTCTACACTGGCAGATATATTTTCTAGGGCAAATAGAAACTTTTCCACCGAAAGCTCACTCTGACCTGTTTCAAAGCGAGATAACATAGACGGCGAAAATTGTCCCCCAGTTGCTTGTCTCAGCGAGATATTTCTTGACTCTCGTAATTGTCTAAAGACTTTTCCAATCTGCTCCATAGGCTTCCCCTTGATTCAGTATTTTCTTCATTTTATCATATTTTTCAGAAAATTCATCAAAAACTTGCCAAATTGTCAGAATTATGAGAAAATAGAGGATATTTATCACGTGGAGGGACTGTAATGAGAGATGATATCAAAATCAATGACCGTGCTTTGGCCTTGCAAGACCAAATTATCGAAAAACTAGAGAAGGTTTTTGATACAGATGTGGAATTGGATGTGTACAATCTAGGGCTGATTTATGAAATCAATCTGGATGAAACGGGTCTCTGCAAGATTGTCATGACCTTCACCGACACCGCCTGTGATTGCGCCGAAAGCCTACCTATCGAAATCGTGGCAGGTCTGAAACAAATCGAGGGTATCGAAGATGTCAAGGTTGAAGTTACCTGGTCGCCTGCCTGGAAGATCACACGAATCAGTCGCTACGGTCGTATTGCCCTTGGACTGCCACCTCGTTAAACAGGCAAATTACTTTTGAAGATGAAAAGAAGCAAGCCGAGATTGGCTTGCTTTTTAAGTTTATTTTTTACCTGACTTGTCCATATTCCAGAAGTCTGTCACGGCTCCGCGTGAAGCGGATGATACGATGTGGGCATATTTACCGAGGACACCACGGCTGTAAAGTGGTGGCAAGGTTGTTTCTGCCTTGCGTTTTTCAAGTTCTTCTTCGGATACGGCCATGGAAATTTCTTTGGTATCTTGGTCAACCGTAACGATATCACCTGTACGAAGGTAGGCAATTGGTCCACCATCCTGAGCTTCAGGGGCGATATGTCCAACAACCAGACCATAAGTACCACCAGAGAAACGCCCATCCGTCAAGAGGGCAACCTTGTCTCCTTGACCTTTACCAACAATCATTGATGAAAGTGAGAGCATCTCAGGCATACCAGGACCACCCTTAGGTCCAACGAAACGAACAACGACTACATCGCCATCAACGATTTCATCTGTCAGAACAGCCTGAATAGCATCTTCTTCTGAGTCAAAGACCTTAGCTGGACCAACGTGACGACGGACCTTAACACCTGATACCTTGGCAACCGCACCGTCAGGAGCAAGGTTCCCGTTCAAGATGATAAGCGGACCATCTGCACGTTTTGGATTTTCAAGTGGCATGATGACTTTTTGACCTGGTGTAAGATCTGCAAAGTCAGCTAAGTTCTCAGCAACAGTCTTACCAGTACATGTAATGCGGTCTCCATGAAGGAAACCATTTGCCAAGAGATATCTCATAACCGCAGGCACACCACCGACTTCGTAGAGGTCTTGGAAGACATACTGACCAGATGGTTTCAAGTCAGCCAAGTGAGGCACACGTTCTTGGATTGTATTAAAGTCCTCAAGTGACAAGTCAACATTGGCAGCATGGGCAATGGCAAGCAAGTGAAGAGTGGCATTTGTAGAACCACCGAGAGCCATAGTTACAGTGATAGCATCTTCAAAGGCTTCACGAGTCAAGATATCTGATGGTTTGAGACCGAGCTCCAACATCTTAACAACAGCACGTCCTGCTGCTTCGATGTCTTCTTTCTTGTCAGCTGATTCAGCTGGGTGAGATGAAGAGCCTGGCAAACTCATACCGAGAACTTCGATAGCAGTCGCCATGGTATTAGCAGTGTACATACCACCACAGCCACCAGGGCCAGGGCAAGCATTACACTCAAGACGTTTCACGTCCTCAGCTGTCATGTCACCGTGGTTCCATTTTCCGATACCCTCAAAAACAGAAACCAAGTCGATGTCTTTGCCATCAAGATTTCCCGGTGCAATGGTTCCACCATAAGCGAAAATAGCTGGAATATCCATATTAGCAATAGCAATCATAGAACCAGGCATGTTCTTGTCACAGCCACCGATAGCGACAAAGGCATCGACGTTGTGACCACCCATCGCCGCCTCGATAGAGTCCGCGATGATATCACGAGATGTCAAAGAGAAACGCATACCAGGCGTTCCCATAGCAATCCCGTCCGCTACAGTGATAGTCCCAAACTGCACAGGCCAAGCACCTGCTGATTTGACACCCTCTTTAGCCAATTTCCCGAAATCATGCAAGTGAATGTTACATGGTGTATTTTCCGCCCAGGTCGAAATAACCCCTACAATCGGTGTTTCAAAGTCCTTATCTGTCATACCAGTCGCACGAAGCATGGCACGGTTTGGTGATTTTACCATGCTGTCATAAATGCTACTGCGGTGACGTTTATCTAATTCAGTCATTTGTTCCCTCCCATTTCAGTTTTTACTATTATAGCACATTTTAAAAGTAATGAACAGAAGAAAATTCTTGAATTTTCAGAAAATTCTATACATATATAAACATTTTAAATTAAAAACAACAAAGCGGATCAGGGCACTTTCTGATTACCAGAATATGCTTTTAATCCGCTTGCTTTAAATAACGTAATGTAATTTTTACAGAAGTTCTTTCAGATAAGTGTATTTAACATCTATCTTGCATTATAAAACTCTAGAATTTTCTCTTTTATATTCGATTCACTCAAACCATACTCATTAAGAAGATAATCCATTTTCCCTACTTGACCGAATCTTTCTTGAACACCCATCCGATGAATTTTTGTTATTCCATCATCAGAGAATAATTCACATAAAGCACTGCCAATTCCACCTATCTGATTGTGGTTTTCTACAGTAAATATAGTTTTTCCACTTAATATTGTTTTTATCTGTTCTGGTATCGGTTTGATTCTAAATAAATCTATCACACCTACTGAATAACCTAATTTAGACAGTTCATCCGCAACTCGAATACTTGGAGCAACCATTATGCCAGAAGCAACTATTACAACATCTTCACCGTGTCTTAACTCAATGTAGCCTTTAGAAAAATCTTCTCCACCTTGATATACAGCCTCTGGAGCTTTTCTAATTGTTCGAATATATTTTAGTCCTTTTAATTCTAATGTCTGGTTCAAGATTTCACGAAATTGGATATCATCAGTTGCTTCAAAAATGATTGATTTAGGAATTAAACGTAACAATCCAATTTCTTCAAATGGCATATGTGTTCCACCATTCATCTCTGCCGTTACTCCTGCATCTGAGCCAATCACAGTGGCATCCAATTGTGCGTACCCAAGAGAAATAAATAATTGATCAAATACTCTTCGTGAAGCAAAAGGGCCAAATGTATGAAGATAAGGTCTAAACCCCTGAATAGATAAACCTGCTGCAAGCCCGACCATTTCTGCTTCCATGATTCCAACATTCACATAACGGTCTCTAAAGTCCTTTTCAAGATTATTAGTAGCCATAGAACTTGACAAATCTGCTTCTAAAACTACTATATCAGAATAACTTTGGTTAGCCTCTAGAAGGAAATCTCTATACACATGTCGTAATTCTTTCGTACTTCTCATCATTCTGTTTCCTCCAATTCCTGACTTAATCTTTCTACAACTGAAGTTAACATTTGTCTCTCCTCTACAGTAGGGCGAAGATGATGATTGGATTTCATTTCTTCCAGCTCTCGAACTCCTTGACCTTTAATAGTGTCTAATACAATACACTTAGGGGATGAATTATTTGACTGTTTTAATTGGATAATCCCTTCATAAATTTCTCTAATATCTGAACCATTGACCCTAATGGATTCAAACCCAAATGCTGAGAATTTTTCTACAAAATCACCTGGATTACAAATATCCTTTGTAAAACCATCTAATTGTTTTTTGTTATCGTCTACAAATACAATTAAATTAGATAACTGTTGATGAGAAGCAAACTGTATAGCCTCCCAACATTGTCCCTCATTTAACTCACCATCTCCAACAATAGCATAGGTATAAAAGGGACTTTTTCTTATTCTCTGACCATATGCAAGTCCGGTTGCAACACTAATTCCCTGTCCTAAAGAGCCAGTTGTCATATCTATGCCCGGCGTTAGATTTCTATCAGGATGAGACGGTAATTTGGTTCCATTTGTATTTAAAGAATGTAAGAATTCTTTGTCAAAGAAACCATTCAAATAGAGTGTGCTGTACAAAGCTGGTCCAGCATGTCCCTTGGATAAAACAAAATAATCTCTATCTCGTGACGCAAATATTTCTGGAGTCATCGGCATTATTTCACCATAAAGCACTGCTAAAACTTCTACTATAGACAGACTCCCTCCATAATGGCCGAATCCAAGATGATTCAATGTTCTAAGAGTATTTAATCGGATTTTTGTTGCAAATTTTCTTAACTCATCTTCTCTATTTTCACTTAAAATCATCCCTTATTCCTCCTTTGCAGATGGCTTTTTAATAAAGGATACTCCAAACATAACTGCTAGAATAAGAACAAGACCAATAACAATGCCTGCTTGTGAGCCAAATTGATTCAACATTCCTAAAATAATTCCTGATAGACCAAAATCTGCATCTGAGAAAGTTGACCCTTGGAAACCAAGTCCTCCCAAAACTGGCATTAAAAAGACTGGAAGAAAACTAATTAAAATACCTTGTAAAAATGCTCCAATAGTGGCTCCACGAACACCACCAGATGCATTCCCAATGACACCTGCAGTCGCTCCACAGAAGAAATGAGGCACAACGCCTGGTAAGATGACAACCGTTCCTGAAGCAATCATAATTGCCATACTTACTAAACCACCAACAAAACTAGAGATAAATCCAATTAGGACTGCATTAGGTGCATAAGTATAAACAATCGGACAATCCAAAGCAGGTTTTGAATTAGGTACAAGACGCTCTGAAATACCTTTAAAGGCTGGAACAATTTCACCCAAAATAAGGCGAACACCTGCTAAAATAACAAATACACCTGCTGCAAATTGACCTGCTAATTGTAAAGCATAAACTAGACCACTTGTACCATTACTGATTTCTTTTTCTATATATTCTGATCCTGCAAAGATAGCTACAATAATGTAAATAACTGCCATAGATAAAGTAATACTAACAGTACTATCACGTAAAAAAGCTAAACTCTTTGGGAATTTAATGTCCTCTGTTGATTTTGATTTGTCACCGATAAGGCTACCAGTGAAACCACTTAACCAATATCCCAAAGAACTGAAATGACCTAAAGCCACCTTGTCATTTCCAGTTAATTGAACCATATATTTTTGCACAAATGCCGGGGAAACACTCATAATAATACCAAGTGCTAATCCTCCTAGTAAGATAAGAGGCAAACTTGTAAAGCCAGCAACTGATAAAATGACCGCAATCATACACGCCATATATAGAGTGTGGTGCCCTGTTAAAAAGATATATTTGAACCGAGTAAAACGAGCGATTAAGATATTGAACACCATACCTGCAAACATAATCATTGCAGTAGCTGAGCCATATGTTGTTAAAGCTACAGCTACAATTGCTTCATTATTTGGTACAACTCCAGATAAATGAAAAGCATGCTCAAACATGGTACCAAATGGATTCAAAGAATTTTGCACAATTCCTGCACCACCAGATACAACTAAGAAACCAACAAAGGTCTTAATTCCGCCTTTAATAATATCAGGTAATTTCTTCTTCTGAAGCACTAATCCTAAGATTGCAATTAAAGCTACTAAAATAGCTGGTGTACTAACAATATCCAATATGAACTTCATCATGACGCTAGCCTCCTATATAAGTTCTTTTTCTTCACAAATTTTAGTAATTAATTCTCGTAGCTCGTCCATATCAATAATACTATTTAAGATACGAACATCTCCAAGATGACTAGCTGAATCAGCTAAATCACGACCAACAATCCAAATATCGGCTGCATTTGGATCTGCTCCACCTAAATCATAATGTTCAACTTCTACATCTGAAACATTCAAATCACTCAATACAGATTCAATATTCATCTGTACCATAAAACTTGAACCTAATCCTGAACCACAAGCTGTACCAATTTTTAACATTATCTAATCCTCCTGTTTAATTATCATTTCAATGTCATCATAGTTTTTTGATGATATTAAAGTTTGAACATGATTTTTATCTCTTAAAATTGTTGTTAAATGTGACAAAGCCTTTAAATGACTCTCATTATCAATGGCTGCAATACAAATCAACAATCTTACCTCCTGTTCTGGATTATCCAATAAATAAATCGGTTCTTCCAAAACTAACATTGACATTCCTATTTCATTCACACCTTCATCTGGCCGAGCGTGAGGAATTGCTACTCCCTTCCCTAAATTAATAAAAGGCCCAAACTCTTCTACTTTTTGAATCATTGCCTCAGGGTAGTTCTCAGTTATCTTATGTTGATCCAAAAGCGGTTTAGCTGCTAAACGAATTGCCTCCTTCCATCCTAATTTTTCCGAACTAACCTGATAAGTTTCTTTTGTAATTAATTCTTCTAACAATGGTAACACTTCCTTTCTGTTCATTTCTTGATAGAGATACCTCTTTAATGCTAATTTTAACTCTAATTCTTGTGTGATTACACTATATCGTCTTACTATGCTAATTATCTGATTAAGCTCAATATCTCGATAACCTGTATCTGGGAAATCTTTTGATACCAATTCAACTAACTGTGTTGTTTGTTCTTCCGTCATCATAACAGAAACTAGATAATTTGGCTTCTCTGTATCCACCTTTATAGTAGAAAAAACCATATCATAGTCACTACTAGTTTTCGCATATAAATCATCAATCTTTGAGGTTCCTATAAACTCAATCTGAGGGAATAATGCTAATAGATTCTCTTTTATCATCAATGAAGAACTAATTCCATTAGGACAGATAATTGCTGCTTTATAACATTTTTGAGGCAAATTGTCTGCTTTCTTTAAATATCCTCCAAAATGGATAACAAAATATGCTGTTTCACTATCAGGTATGGGCTTGTCAATAGCGTCCATCAAGGGAGTCAAAGAATCTTTTACTAGTTCAAATAAATCAGGATAATGTTCTTTAACATGCAACACATATTCATTTGAACTAGGTAAGCCGAACTTTAATCTATAGTAAGCCGGTATAAGGTGGCGACGAAGATTTTCTCTCAATACTTCTCTTTGTTTAAAATGCAACAAAGAAATATCTTCCATTCTACTTATAATGGCCTCTGTTAATTGATTAAAGTAAACCGGAGCAACATCTACTTCACCTTCAAAACAACTTGATAATAAAACTGTGATATAGCGATAATCATCCTCAGAAAACACCGTATCTATAATTCCCAAATCAACCACTGTATCCAATAAAATATTGGTTATATCTTGAATAACAGGAGATACTAGTGTCTCTGAAAGACATACTCTTTCAACATCTCTTTGATACCTACATATAATGAATACTAAACCGAAAAGGCAAACTTTTAATTGATTAACAATAGGTACTATCTGTAGCTTTTCATAATAATCTTTAACTACCTGATCAATCAAATCATAAGTTAATGAATACCCCCAACTGGATAAAACATAATCCAACCCCCAAATCCCTATGGAGGATTCCAGCAACTCACTAACCATTTGAAAAGCTAAACGGTGCTTATTCCACTCTGAACCGTGTAAAGTATAACCTTTTGCTCTACTGTACCCTAGCTCCAAATCATTATCTAACATAATCTTTCTTAATGATTGAATATCAGATAAGGTTGTATTCTTACTTACTTTCAAAAAGTCTTGGTAATGATTATTCGATATAAAATCTAATCGGCAAAAAGTGTAAAGATAGATTAATGCTAAGCGAGTCGACTTTGGTAAAACCAATTCATCCGACTTAATAATATCTGTCAAGGACTGCTTCGTACGATTTGATAAACTATAGCGACCTTGTTTTTTATCCAGCACTATCCCTTTATTAGCTAGATAAGGCACTAAATAATCTATTCCTTCTTTGACTTCCTTTATAGGTAAGCTCACCTTAACAGATAATTCATATAATGATAGCTCACAATGATCCATCAAAGTCATCAAAATAACTAGTGCTCTATAATCAAACATTTCTCTTCCTTTCTAACTACAATTATAGTGTAAAAGTTATAAGAATAAAAGAGTATTTCAGCACAATATAATCTCACCTCCTACAAGTAATTATTGGGCTGAAAGTTGTTAGTGATTATTTTTCAACTTTCTATTGACTTTATAAATTAAAGTGACATCATTTAGATATCATCTAACAGGAGGTCATTCTTATGACTGAAAAACTAATCAATTCAAAACCAAATGGTGTATTAGCATTGATTCTCATTGAATTGGCGCTCGTACTCGGTATCTTTATATTTATAATGGGTGTTGGTTCGAAAAACATTTTTGGAATTATTATCAGACTTGTACTAATCGTCATTGCAGCTCTAACTCATGCTGGTTTAAAAGTTGTCAAACCTCAGGAGGCTCTGATTCTGACACTCTTTGGTAACTATACAGGCACCATCAAAGAACCTGGCTTTTACTTTGTCAATGCCTTCAGCGTAGCAGTCAACCCTGCAAACCACACTCGACTTGGACAAAGTGGTGATGTTAGCACAAAATCTCCTTTTTCAGGGATGAAATCATCAAATGGCAATGATGTAAATCTTGAAATTGGCAAGAAACAGATTTCCCTCAAGGTTATGACCTTGAGCAATTCTCGCCAAAAAATCAATGATTGTCTAGGAAATCCTGTAGAAATCGGTATCGCGGTAACTTGGAGAGTTGTCGATACTGCTAAGGCAGTCTTCAACGTAGATAACTACAAAGAATACCTCTCTTTGCAATGTGATAGCGCCCTTCGTAATATTGTCCGCATCTATCCTTACGATGTGTCTCCTAATGTGGATACTACAGGTGACGGGCAAGCCGATGAAGGTAGTCTTCGTGGTTCTAGTGAAATTGTAGCTAACCGTATTCGCGAAGAAATCCAAAGTCGCGTTGAGGATGCTGGCTTGGAAATCCTTGAAGCACGTATCACTTACCTAGCTTATGCACCAGAAATTGCTGCCGTCATGCTTCAACGTCAACAAGCATCAGCCATTATTGATGCCCGTAAGATGATTGTCGACGGCGCTGTAGGAATGGTTGAAATGGCCCTGGAACGTCTCAATGAAGGGGAATTGGTCGAGCTTGACGAAGAACGAAAAGCTGCCATGGTTTCAAATCTCTTAGTCGTTCTCTGTGGCAATCATGATGCACAACCAATTGTCAACACAGGAAGTCTTTACTAAAGATGGCTGAAGCTAAAAAAAAGCAGATCCCCCTTCGACTCTCAACAAAGTTATACGCTGCACTCGCATCATGGGCAGAAGACGACTTTCGTTCAGTCAATGGGCAAATCGAGTATCTCCTCACAGAATGTGTCAAGCAACGGAAAAAAGACGGAAAATACGTATCAGAAACCATTGACGAACCATTTGAGATTGATATTTAACACCTTCTCCTGTCTGCTAGGTCGGACGGGAGAATTTTTTCATCTTTTTTTGTCAAGTAACTTTACTTTACAAAAAAAATGTGTTATCCTAGTATGGTTGATGAAAATCAGTAGATTGAATCGAATATAAATACCTAAAGGAGAAATCAAAATGGCAGTACCTGCACGTCGCACTTCAAAAGCGAAGAAAAACAAACGTCGTACACACTACAAAGTAACAGCTCCATCTGTAAACTTTGACGAAACTACTGGAGATTACTCACGTTCTCACCGTGTATCACTTAAAGGATACTACAAAGGACGTAAAATCGCTAAAGCTGCATCAGCTGAATAATAGAAGGGAGATACCATGCGCGTAAATATTACACTTGAACACAAAGAATCTGGTGAACGCTTGTACCTTACCTCTAAAAACAAACGTAACACTCCAGACCGTCTTCAATTGAAGAAATACTCACCAAAACTTCGCAAACACGTTGTGTTTACAGAAGTTAAGTAAGCATTCAATACGAATCAATACAGAAGAAAAACGCATTCAAGCGTTTTTTCTTTTTGTTTAATTCAGTACATTGCAATAAACATCATTCGAATGACTACATTTTTGACTATATTTTTTTGAAATAAACTAGATGTTCGGATATATAGAAAAATCCAAAATCCCCTGCGAATCTACATTGCAGGGGATTTGTGTGTTATTCTTGTACTTCTTTCTGAGCGGCCTTGCCTTGGTCTAGAAGGGCTTGGACGATTTTCTCATCGCGTAGTTTGACAGAATCGTTGATCATTTCTGCAGACTTAACGATGGTTGTTTCTAGTTGAGCACGTTTCTGGCGTCCCAACTCAATGGCAGCAACGATACCTTGGTTTTGAGCGACTAGACTTTCAGCAAGTTTGGTGACGGATTCAACAGCTACTGTTGGACTTTGGGCAATCCGTTCCATCTGCGGAATCACTTCCTTGCTAGTTTCAGCTAGCATCTGAAGAGCAGCATTGTTGGCATTAACAATGGCATCTGCCACGACACCCGATTTCATCGATTGTTGCAAAATACCAAGTTGGGCAATCGAAAGCTTCATTGTTGGAATCGTATTGCGACGAAGCATGCCCAATTTTTGGCGCATATCAGATGACACCTTCACAAGATTACGCATCTGAGGTGTTGTTGCCCAGGCCACATAGAGACGGCTGACATACTCGGTATGTTGTTGTTCAAGGGTATTGACCACTTCAGCCATGCGGGCCAATTCTTGTGATTTGGTTTGGTATTCTACCGTACTTGTATCGAGTTGGTCAACTTGGGCCTTTAGTTCGGCAGCGCGCTTGCCAGCTTCTGTCTGACTAGCTTCGATAAAGGAAATCACTCCCACTAGATTTTCAATGGATTTGGTATTGTCCTCAATCAACATCTCAGCAGAGACGATATTTCGAGCTAGCACATCTTCTTGCTTGACCACTGCAGCAGCCATGCCATCGAGCTTTTGCTCCACTGTTTTTGAGTCAAAGTAAAATTCTTGTAGGGTATTCTTGCTCTTGTTAAACAATCGTTGCAAAAAGTTTGGCTTCTCTTCTAACTCAGCAATTTCAGCGTTCTTGTATTTGACTACAAAGCCTTGCAACTCACGGTTGGTATTTTTGAGTAGATCATCCACTTGGGGAATCTGCAGTTTCTTTTGTTCTGACAAGATACGATTGACCGTATTGTTCACACCTTCTACAGCAGATTGTCCAAAATCCAAAAGAGCATTTTGATTTGTGACAAACTGGTCTACTAACTGGGGCGCGTGCGCTTTGATTCCTTCTTGCTGCTCAGGGCTCAACTTTTCAAGGAAGGTCAAGGTCTTGTCTGAGCCAGTATTGGTCTCGATGATTTGGGTTGTTTTATCCACCTTAGCTACCGTATTATTGGCAATCTGGTCAATATCAAAATTAAATTCTGTCATGGTTACTCCTTTGTTTCTAACCTATTCTTTACGATCTTTTTCTAGGATACGCAAACTGATATCAAAATCACGCATATCTGTTTCATTGAGTTCTCTCAACACCTGGTCCAGCTCAAGATCAAATTGTTCGATGGCCGATTTAGCTTGTTGCAAGCGTTCTTCTGCTCGATTATAGTTCTTAGGATTAGCCTTAATCTTTAAATAGCCTTCTAAAATCGTTTGGAACTTCTCCATCTTCAAACTATGAATGGCAGTCAATTCTTCCTTATCCCCCTCAGCAGAGGTAGCAATCTTGTCTAAAATGGCCTGATGGTCAATGGCAATATTGGCCAAGGTCTGGGATAATTCTGGAGCTAATTCCTCTGGCTCCGCATTTTCAAAATCTACCTGACTTTCCCTATCCAAACGTTCTAGCTGAACATCGATGTTTGCCCTTACTGTACGAACCTTTTTGTCAATACGGTTGTAGACATCAGCATCGATATAGGACTTGAGACGATCCGCCTCCTGATGGATTTCCCGCAGTTCGATTAATACTTGATTGGCCAAACTCTTATAGGACTCTGAGCCTTTTTCTACTAAAGTTTCCTCTAGTTGCTGAATATCTTTGTCCGCCTGGCGAATCCTAGCTTTTAAAAGCTCAATCCGATCATCGAGAGAACGATCCTGCAAAAGAGGATAACGCCAACGTTTGTAGAGACGGTAACCACCATAACCCAGTAGGACACAAGCCGCAAGCGGAAGAGCATATTGAACCAAGAGTCCCAACAAGAACAAGAAGCCCCAAAAATAGAGACAACCTTTCCAAAAACCATTACCTGATTTCATAAACATTCCTTATTTTCAATTTATAAGTCTATTTTAGCACAAAAGAGCAAAATGAGGGCGGAAATCCCCTAGAAAAGAGTTGATTTCTTTGCTGTAGAATGGAGGCTAGTAGCGCGTAGGCTAATTTCAGTAAAGCGGACTCAAACCACAGGCTTCAGTGTTATAAGATTGCGGAATGACCTCTGAGGACATATCAAAACAAAAGCTTGAAATATTGGGGGGGTGTGTTAGAATGGATTTATAGTGATGATAATTGTCTAACAAGGCAACAAAAAGCCCCAACGTTCCCGCGTTGAGGTTTTTTTGGCTTATTGCCCCTTAAAGGTTATTTCTTGCGTGAGTTAAGCCATTTCTCAAACAAGGTTGTCAAAATATTGACTACTAAGGGTGCTAGAAAAATTGTGATGATAATTTCTAACATCGACAACACCTCCCTTCATTAAATTGAAGGAGCTAAAATATTATAGCATGCCAGTTTTATATCATCAACATCGCTTAATTCTTGGCATAGACAGACTTAGATACGCAAATAATCTTACTAGCAAATCTCTAAACAAACCCAGAAATCAACATTTTAAGACAAAGCAAAAAGCCCCTAGATTCATAGCTAAGGGCTGATTGACTTGCAAGGATAGGCAGGACTGTCGGGGCTCCTGCATTTCTCGACCCACTATAAGTGGCGCGTTGGTGACAGATTCTCAACCTCTATCCTTCATATCTTCATTATAGCACTTTTTTCTCAACTTTCAATCTGTGCATCTGAATTTATTGTCTATCTTTTTCTCTAGTGTCCTTCAACCATATTGTACTTCAACCTCACTCATGATTTCCAGCAAAGTTTTCCCTTTAATCTGTAAAGAAATTAACTCATCAAAAGATGACACTTTAAATTCATTATCTCCAAGGACGACTACAATATCATAAACAGAATTAGGGAAAATCCCACATGCTTGACCCTTATAATCAAAAGAAGCGTCCCAACCATTGTCATACAATGTTCGTAAATCATCTAATATCACCATAATATGTCTTGATTCTCCTATATAAAATATTCCGCAGCTTATCCAAAGCCATACGAAAACTTATCTGGCAATTCTTTTCCTAACTTAATGCTTTTACTTAAAGTATCTTTTACAAACGAAGCGAATTGTCCTAAATCATCTCCAACATAGCTATATTCCAAAGTAATTTTATCGATAGTTGCAATACCTTTACAACCTCCACTCACAATAGAATACTGCCTCTTAGAGGCTCCATCTTCTATTTTGTACATCGTAATAATTTGTTTATCAATCTTTGTCATTTTCTATTTAATGTAAAATAAGGCACTGGAATTATTCTTGACTCTCAAAAATATAATTGCAACAAGGTATCGAAATCGTCTTCGAAAACATTTTGACTATTCTGTTTTATTTGCTCAATGATTTTATCCTTTTTATCTCTGTCCAAAGGTAGCGTTTCAAACGCTTCTTCTTTTACTAAGAATTCACCATTTTCTCCCTGGAATTCTTTTGTAATTTTTCTAATATGACTCTCGAAATCGATAGATTGAAGTTCTTCGTCGTTGATGTTATCTTCAATCGCATCTAGTAACAAACTAATTGAAATTTTAATCATCTTTAGATACTTCCCTATGCCTAAATACCGCCACTTTATTCATCAAGTCGTCCTCTGTGTAGTCAATTGTAAAAGTATCTAAATTAAAGATAAATTTAGGTGGAGTTGAACAAATCATAGTAACACTATGTACCCTATACTCTTTTTCTCCAATTCTCACAAAATGATTGATTTTCAAATCTGAAAAATCAGGATTCTCAACAGTAATAGAAACAAGACGATGCGCTATTTTATAAACATCAATTATCTTATTTTTCGTGTTTAACTTATCCATAATTATTATTTCAATACTTGTGTTCTTGGTAATCAAAACCAATTTTAGATTTAATACTATCAAATAAATCTAAAATAGATTGTGGAGTGTCTTTCTTAAACGATAAAGAAGGTTTATCTTGATCTGGATAAACTTGGTCAACCCACTCATGAATTTGATTATAAAAAATCAACAGCTCTTTGCTTGGTGGTATCATCATATCTAGAACGAAACCTCCTTTACTTTAACTTCATTATAAACTTTCCTATCCTAATATTCAATCCACAAGACACCATTACAATAGCTTTTTAGAAAATGGTAAGTATCCTTTGCTGTCTTTTTAATTCTCATGATTTGATTTCTTATACTCAATGAAAATCAAAATGCATACTAGGAAGCTAGCCGTAGGTTGTGCTTGAGTTCAGCAAGCAAGAAACTAGCACAGTCAAACGTGCTTTTTTTATTACCTAATAATACTACCATACCACATCTGGAATACACACTCAATTATTAGCAATCCCCCTCGGTTTGCAGTATAATGATGGAAAGGTGGATTGATACTCACGGTTCACCAAAAAGACTGGTTTGGCGAGTTTATGAAGGAGGGATTTATATGGATAGATCAAAAAAGACATGGGTAATTGACGGAGAAATATGGCTACATTGCCCTGTTTGCGGAACTGAAGTTATGGACTATGATATCTGTGACGTCTGTCGTTGGCAAAATACAGGTATTATAAATATAGACGGTGGCCCGAATAAGATAACTCTCGCCGAAGCCAAAGAAGCTTACGCAAGGAGAAAAATCGTAAAAATTGAAGAATTTGATACAGTGTTGTTAAAAAACGGTCAAACGGCGACAATTGTCGAAAAGTTAAGTGAAGATACTTTTATTGCTGACATAGGAGATTCCCCGAAAGACTGGGATAGCATTACAATTACAATCAATGATATTGAAAAAGTAGTGTATTGAAATAGCTAATATATTTGTATAGTGTTGGGAGTAACCTTAAATGAATAAGACTGGAAAAGAGAATTTAATTTTCATTGATGGTTGGGAGCATGTGCATTGCCCTGTATGTGGAACTTTAGTAGAAACTTATGATATTTGCGATGTTTGTCATTGGCAAAATACGGGAGCATTTAATATCGATGGCGGTCCTAATAAAATGACGCTTGCAGAAGCCAAAGAAGCTTACGCAAAAGGGATTCCAATAATATAACAGACTATAGTACCACGAAAGGAGAAACTGATGGAACTTATAGAATTTAATAACAAGGTTGTCAGAATCACCGATATTGATGGCCAAATATTTAAAGGTTTAGCTCTTTACGAAGACAAAGATGTCTATGATGAAGAACTTGATGGATTATCCGTTAATTCTGGAACCAGATGGATTAAACTCTTTGAAAATGAAATCAAGAAAGTTGAAATTACTGATAAAATCGACCAGTCAAAAAACCCTTAGATTCGTTTCTAAGGGCTTTTAATTAGGCCTAATATATGTTTTGCTTATACACCACTAAAATACCGTCACGATAGCTTTTAGCAAAGTCTAGCAGTATCTCAGCCTTAAGGCACTCATATTGAGCCTTATCGATGTCTAGCGTCTCGTATAATTGCCATAGCTTTAATCTCTCTCCAGTTCGCCTTGTAAAGAGATTGGCGAATATCTCACGTCCTACATCATACAATCACTTATCTTCGAGTCTAAGTCTAGTCTCTGAATTGCTTTATCAAAATTTTTAATGCTTTTTAGCTTCTTTTCTACTTCGTCAGTGGTCAAGCTGCTACTCCTTTATGATATAATTAGTTTAAAGAGAAGTGAGGTAGAAATGATAGTGTCGCTACGCAACTTCATAGTATGAGATGACGGGACAGGCACACCGTCCACTACTCTCGAGCGCTTAGATTATTCTAAGTGCTTTTTTGCATTTTCTCGGTGTTCGCTCTTGGTTCAAGTCCATTCTCCATACTATTTGGTAAGGAATTAGGTCATTCTAAACTAGCTATGACTATGGACACTTACAGTCATCTCTCCAAAGAAAAAGCAAAAACAGCCGTCTCATTTTATGAGAAAGCTGTTAGTTCGTTATAAGTGATGACAAAAATGATGATAAACCCAGAAATCAACATTTTAAGACAAAGCAAAAAGCCCACTGTTGTAGGCTTTCTGTAAGATATATCTTAAAATTAAAGCATTTTGTTGTAGAATTCAACGACAAGTGCTTCATTGATTTCTGGGTTGATTTCATCGCGTTCTGGCAAGCGAGTCAATGAACCTTCCAATTTTTCAGCGTCGAATGATACGAATGCTGGACGTCCAAGAGTAGCTTCTACTGCTTCAAGGATAGCTGGAACTTTCAATGATTTTTCACGAACTGAGATCACTTGACCTGGAGTTACGCGGTATGATGGGATATCAACGCGTTTTCCGTCAACAAGGATGTGACCGTGGTTTACGAATTGACGAGCTTGACGACGAGTAGTCGCAAGACCAAGACGGTAAACAACGTTATCCAAACGACGTTCCAAAAGAAGCATGAAGTTGAAACCTAGGATTCCGCCTTTGATTTTTGTAGCTTGTACGAACAAGTTACGGAATTGTTTTTCACCTACACCGTAAGTGAAACGAAGTTTTTGTTTTTCAGCCAATTGCAAACCGTATTCTGACAATTTAGAACGGTTGTTTGGTCCGTGTTGTCCTGGTACGTAGTTACGACGTGCCAATTCTTTACCTGTACCTGTAAGTGAAAGGCCAAGGCGACGAGCTTGTTTCCAAGATGGTCCTGTATAACGTGACATGTGAATGTCCTCCTGATATAAATAATATTTCGGTGGAAATAGTCACTTAGAAAGCCCTGATTCGTGCAGATGCCCTTCGCCTAAACAGCCAAGGTTACTTATCATAAGACACCTGTTGACGAGCTTCATGCTTTCCTGCTGATATTTCACACAAAATCTATTTTACCATGAATGGCTAGATTTGTAAAGGGGTTTTAAGCTTTATTTTCACTGCCAGAGAGATTGAGAACGAGGGTAAAGGTGCTTCCGAGACCGTACTGGCTGGTAACTGTGATTTCTCCACCCAATTGATGAGCCAATTCACGCGCAATCGCAAGTCCTAAGCCATGACCACCCGTTTTCATGTTACGAGAAGTCTCTACACGATAAAGGCGTTTGAAAATATTCTCCAAATCCTCTGGGGCAATCCCCTGTCCCTCATCGGTCACACTGATTGAAAGCTGGTTATTTTCCAGCTTAGCCACCACTTCCAGCTTGGTTCCTGGAGCGGAGTATTTAAAAGCGTTATTGACCAGATTCACCAAGATACGAGAAAGCTTGGCATAATCTCCCTCAATCCGAGCAGACTCAGGGATTACCTGTAAGTGGACATCTCGCTCCTCCTGCTCAATCAAGAACTGAAATTCACTCATGCACTCAATCAAGAGCTGATCCAGAAAAATGCTGTCCTTGCTAGTAGTTTCCACCTGATTTCTAGCTGTATTTAGAGTCAAAAAATTCAACTCCTCAACCAGTTTATTGAGCCTTTCCGTCTGGCGTCCAATGGTTGCTAGATAATGGTCCTGTTCTCCTTCCTTGATAACCCCATCCAAAATCCCTTCTACCGTCGCTTGGATCGAAGTGATAGGGGTCTTGATATCATGCGACAGCTGGGCAATCATCAAGCCCTTTTCTCGTTCGCTTTCTTCCAAGGAATCAAAGGTGGCCTGCAAATCATGGGACATTTCATTGAAAGCTTGGCCTAATTGCTGAAATTCTACAGGTCCTTGAACCTCCAGATTTGATGGAGAGTCCTTATCCGCTACCCGCTTGGCATGTTCCTTGAGTTTGCCCAATGAAGTAAAGACCGGCGATAGGAGAAAGAGACTAATCCCAGCACCGATAAAACTAGCCACGAGAGTCATACCCACTAGGAAATAAATTTCTCTTTCTTCAATTAACATTCGCTGGATGGCCCAAAAAACCACGATAATCGTTAGGAGTGTTGAAATGATATACCCCACTAAAATATAACTTTTTAATTTCATTGACTACCTCGTGCTTTCTCAATTTTGTAGCCCAAGCCCCAGACGGTTTTGATGGTCGGTGTTTCTGCACTAGCATGTTTAGCCAACTCCTGTCGCAGAGCATGAATATGAACATTCAAGGTATTGGTGTCATCCACATAGTCTTCTTGCCAGACCTTTTCATAGAGGTCTGTCTTAGAAAAAACTCGCTCTGGATTGCTGGCTAAAAGCCATAGAAGTTCGAAGGATTTGACTGTCAAATCAAGCGCCACATCTCCGACTTGGACCTCATGACTACTGTGATTCATCCGTAAATCTCCGAGACTGACGACTTCTGACTCACCTCCACGATGAAGGCGACGTAAGATATTGTGGACACGCAAAACCAGCTCACGGGGGCTAAAGGGCTTGGCAATGAAGTCATCTGCCCCCAAACTTAGACCGTAAATCTTGTCCTGTTCACTGGTCTTAGCCGTGATAAAGAGAAAAGGCTGATCCGGAGATTGATACTGGACCTCGCTAATCAAATCATAACCATCCATCCGAGGCATCATGATATCTGTAATAATCAAATCAATTGATTTTCGCTTGAAAATTTCTAAGGCCTCTACTCCATCATGGGCCACCAAAACCTGATATCCCGCCTGAACCAGATAACGTTGATGAATATCTGTGATTTCTACCTCGTCATCAACGAGTAAAATTGTCTTTCCCATCTGTCTCTCCTTTGAAAAAAACAGTGCTATACCACAATAGTATAACACTATTTTTATCTCTTTACGAACATTCTAATCGCTATCTGGATTTTTCAAATCCTAGATAGAAAGTCTGTAACTAGACTAGTCATTTTCCTCTTTTTTAGCTTTCAAACCGAGTCCACCTAGCAGGCCGGCCAAGGCGAGTCCAAAGAATCCAATAGTAGCCATTGATGTTTGGGCTTCACCAGTATATGGAAGCATGTCTTTTTGGTCTTTCATTTGATCAGCCATCATTGGAGTTGACACCTTGTTAGTAGATGCCATCTTGCCTTCATCAGACATTTTGCTTGAGGTTGCTGGAGCTTGATCTTGTTTCATGCTTGGTGTTGCCATTGGCTGGCTAGCATTCATGGTTTTGTCCTGCTCTTTGTTAGGCATCATCTTATCCTGACTAGCAGCTGGCATTTTAGATTTCATCTCATCTTGATTGGCACTAGGCATTTGAGCGTTCATCTTAGACGCATCTTGATGACTATTCATCATTGGAGCCGGCATCGCTGAACCATTAGAAGATGGGACGAAACCTGACTGCATCGGAATCAGAGACTGTTGGCCATTCAAGTTTACTGTCAAATCTTTTGTCGCTACGAGGTTGCTCAAATCAGCCTTGCCGTCCTTCGCGCCGTACACTTTGATGGTAGCTTTATAGCTTTGAGTGCCATTTTGTTTCAACAAGTCTAACAAATCTTTGTCTGATTTGCCTTGAGTGCCGGCCAAATCTACTTCGTAGAAGTAGAGACCTTTGCCCAATTTTTCTACTGGTGGAAGGGCTGGATTTTTAGCTGAGCCGTTGTCGGACCATGGAGCTTTATCAGAAGCTTTCAAGATAAGGCGTGTTAACATACCGTCACCAGCGAAGAATTCGTATGGAATAACTTGGTTAACACCGGCTGTGAATGGGCCTGGGAAATTGGCTTTGTCCAAGTAAGAAGCTGGGACATCTACCGTGTCTTTGGTATTGTCAGCCACGCCTTTTTGCACTTCAGCTGGGGTAGTCAAGCCGTTCAAATTGACATCCAAATTTTTAGTCGCTACGAGATTTGTCAAATCGGCTTTGCCATCCTTAGCACCGTACACTTTAATGGTTGCCTTGTAGCTTTGAGTACCATTTTGTTTCAAGAGGTCAAGAAGGTCTTTATCTGATTTTCCTTGAGTGCCTGCCAAATCTACTTCATAGAAATAGAGACCTTTGCCCAAGTTTTCTACTGGTGGGAGGGCAGGATTTTTAGCTGAACCATTATCTGACCATGGAGCCTTGTCTGAAGCTTTCAGGATAAGACGAGTCAACATACCGTCTCCAGCGAAGAATTCATATGGAATAACTTGGTTAACACCTGCTGTGAACGGTCCAGGGAAGTTGGCTTTATCCAAGTAAGAAGCTGGAACATCTACCGTGTCTTTGGTGTTGTCGGCTACACCTTTTTGCACTTCAGCTGGGGTAGTTGCTGGTTGAGCTTCATTTGCTTCACGGTCTTGTCCAGTAACTGCAGGCGCAGGATTTGTCGCAGGTTTAACCGCATCTTCTGTTTCTTTCTTAGATTCTGGTTTTGCTTGCACTTCTTCTTTTGGTGCTACTACTTGCTCTTTAGCAGCCACATCCGTTTTTTCTGGAGAGCTTGTAGTATCCAAGCTTGCTTTAGGTGCTGACTCTGCCTGTTCTGAAGGAAGAGCTACATCAACTGCTTTCTTGAGAACCTC
The DNA here is from genome assembly GCA_905221245.1 of bacterium. Classification (GTDB taxonomy): domain Bacteria; phylum Bacillota; class Bacilli; order Lactobacillales; family Streptococcaceae; genus Streptococcus. The sequence continues at coordinate 69,345 of CAJNCK010000006.1, read as the reverse complement.
TGCTGGTAAGTCGCTCTTTTCACTCACCGAAGCAGCGTCTGGCACGACTTGAGCAGGGGTTGGATTGACTACATCGGCACGCACCGAACTTGGTTGCCCAACTAGGACAAAGAAGCCACTAGCCACAACAACTGAGGCAACACCGACACTAAGACGGCGAATAGACCAACGAGTATATCTTTGATTTGGATTGAATTTCATAGGATTCTCCTTAGAGTTTTTCTTTATTTGATGACTCTAGTATAATCTCCTAAAATTAAAAAGGATTAAGAAAAAGTTAAAATTTTTCTTAAATCCCTCTTATAAAATACTTATATTAATTAAATCCATAAACAGATTTGGTGATTTGATAGACGACATTGGAAAGTTTGCGAGCTGGCAAGACGGAATGTTTGGTCAAACGGCTGAGCATGGTCTTGCGAATGGCTTGAAAGACCTCTGGATTTTCCTGCTGAATATAGGTCCACAGCTCTCGTTTTTTGGCCAGATGCTCTGCTGTGCCTGCTCGGTTGAGCAGTGCACTGGAAATAACCGTCGTAATCTCAATATGATTCAGCAGATATTCTCGCATTTTTGGGTGGCTTACTTTGGACAAATCAAGCTGGTCTACCAAGAGTCTATTGACCTTGAGTTGCTGGTCAATTCGCTTAATCATCACTTGCTCATTGACAGACTGGTCCTCACGCCCAATCAAATAACGATAGAAATCGACAGGCAGATAGTACATGGTCTTGACCTGCTGAAGGGGAGTAAAGACAAAGAGATTGTCGACATAAAAAGTATGCTCAGGCAGTTGGAACTGGCTTGCTCGCAACAAATCTGTCCGGTAAATCAGCGAGTGCATCATGATATACTGGCCTTTTGAGAAATTTCCGACCTGGTCCCAGCCAAAAATCTGCTGGACAGGCAAGACTGACTCATAACTCATACTCTTCTTACGAGACTGACCTTCCTTTTCATAGACAAAATTGGTCACAAAGGCATCAACTCCCTGACCCTCATTCTCTAGTTCCTGCAAGGTTTCAAGAATCTTTAGGTAAGCACGAGGATCCACCCAGTCATCACTATCAACTACTTTAAAATAACGACCAGAAGCCTCTGCCAAGCCTCGATTGACAGCACCGCCATGGCCCTTATTTTCCTGATAGATGGCTCTAACGATGCTAGGATACTTGCTGGCTAAACGCTCAGCGATTTCCTGAGTCTGGTCCTGAGACCCATCATTGATAATCAAAATCTCAACTTGCTCACCACCAATCACTAGCGACTCCACACAGTAATGAAGATAGGCTGCGGCATTATAGCTAGGAATGGCGATAGACAATAACTTCATAATCTACTCCTTTAGGGGACTGATTTTTTCTTACTCTCTTGTCACTTCTTTCTATTTTACCATAAAGTCCAGTTTTTGAAGGACTTTTACTAGAATGCAAGAGGTTCTAGTCTCAATTGGAATACAGGTCTCTCTATTTCCTATCTTGAACATTAAAAAAGAGGGAATTTCCCTCCTTAGGAATTTAACTCTGCCAAGTCGTCTAGATACTGGTTGTTAATGACTGCCAAGATATAGGCATCTGCTTTCAAGAGGTCATTAGGCCCAAACTGGACATCCAGTGGTGAATTTTCCTGTTCACGAAATCCTAAGACATTGAGGTTGTATTTGCCACGTAGATCCAGCTGGCTCAGGCTTTGACCTGCCCAAACACTGGGAATTTTCATCTCCACGATAGACACATTTTTATCCAGCTGAAAGACATCCACATTGTTATGAAAGAGAATGGTCTGCGCTAGGGACTGGCCCATTTCATACTCAGGCGAGATTACCGAGTCAGCACCGATTTTTTCCAGTACCTTCTTGGCTGTCTGGCTTTTTACCTTGGCAATAACCCTTGGTACACCCAAACTCTTACAATGCATCACTGCAAGCACACTCGACTCTAGATTTTCCCCTGTTGCCACTACAACCGTATCACAGGTATCAATTCCTGCAGTTCTGAGGAGTTCCTCATCTGTAATATCGCCCACAACTCCACGCGCCAAAACGGGCTCAAATTGATTGATGCGCTCGGCGTGGTCGTCAATGGCAATGATATTCATATCTTGCTTGGCTAGGGCTGTCAGGACACTACTCCCGAAAATCCCCAAACCTAAAATTCCAATCGTACGATCTGACATCGTTCTTCCTTTCTTATCCAATACTAATATCTGCTTTCATATACTGAATCAAATCTTTCTTATCAGGCTGGTAATCCGCTAGACTAACCAGCAAGGTCAAGGGACCGATACGACCAATAAACATGAGCACCATGACAATGCTGAGAGCTAGCTTGCCCAATTCTGGTGTCAGATTTGCCGTTACCCCAACTGTCGCAAGAGCTGAAATGGTCTCAAACATGAGGTAGATAAATCGCGGTGTTCCTTCTGCTGTAATCCCCAACAACATCAAGCCCAACAAGAAGGTCATCAAAAAAATAATGAAGACACTAAAGGATTTTTGGACTGTTCGAGCCTCAATGGTTCTCTGCGCAACATTGGCATGAGGCAAGCCCAGCAATTCACTACGCGCAAAAACCAACAAGACAAAGAAAGTCGTAATCTTGAGACCCCCAGCCGTCCCTCCAGGCGCCCCTCCGAGAAACATCTGTAGGATATAGATAAACAGGGTCACAGGCCGAGCTTGAGTGTAGTCAATAGAGGCAAAGCCAGCTGTTCTCATGCTGACGGTTTGGAAAAAACTAACCAGCACTTTCTCTGGAACACTAAGATTACCAATGGTTCCAGGATTGTGCCACTCCGTAAAGAGTGTGGATACTGTCCCAAACAGCAAGATCCCTGCAGTCAAGAATAGAACCAGCTTGGTGTGGAAACGAAGACGGCGTTTTTTCTTCTTGTCAAACTGGGTTGCCAAGTCAAACCAGACCATAAAGCCCAGACCACCCGTGATAATCAAACCAGCAATGACTAGATTGATCAAGGGATCCGTCTGAAAAGCCACTAAACTGCTACTGCCGAAATTATCAAAACCAGCATTACAAAAGGCTGAAATAGCTAAAAAGATAGAGGTAAAAATGCCTCGTCCCCAGCCAAACTCAGGAATAAAACGGAAACTTAGCAGGAAGGCACCCAAGCCCTCCACCAGAAAAGTCGTCAAAAAGATGGACCGCATAAAGGCCTTCAGCGACCGAGTCTCCCCGTAACTAAAGCTTTCCTGAATGGTTTCACGACTGCGAAGACTGAGTTTTTGCTTCCCCTGAATATAAAAGACCCCGATAAAAGTCATGAGCCCCAGACCACCAATCTGTATCAAGAGCATACAAATCAACTGCCCCCAGACATTATAGGTCGTAGCCACTGGTTGCGTAAAAAGGCCAGTCACACAGACCATGGACACCGTCGTAAAGAGATGGTCAAAATAAGTGGCCTGAGAACCATTTGCCTGAACAAAAGGCAAGCTCAAAAGAAGAGAGCCTATAAAAATAACTCCAGCGAAACTTAAAAAAATGCGACGAGCAGGTGAAAGTCCGCCAAAGACCCTTTCAAGTTTTTTCACAAATAATTTGAATAACATACATCCATTGTACCATAAAAAGAAGGAGAGTAGCTAGATCTGAGAGGCAATCTCAAGGCAGAGTTCCAATGCCTTCTCGAAAGCTTCTGAACCCCAGTCACGACTATCGTACTGGTCCAAGTCTGCTAAGGAATCCGCTGTGAACAACAATTCACCCCAGAGAACCCCACGCAGTTGGGCTACTGCCGCAAGTGCAGAACACTCCATCTCCACAACAGCACAGCCTTCTTCCTTGCGATAAGCCACCTTTTCAGCCGTTTCTCGGTAAAACCCATCTGTCGTCCAGGTCATGACTTCTTCATAAGGAATCCCTCTGGCCTCCAAAACTTGCTCAATGGCAGCAATAGCCTCTGGCTGCATTTCCATATAACGAGAAGCTGCCGCATAGTGATAACTAGCTCCTTCATCTCGCAGAGCACGAACAGGGACTAGAAAGGCATTTTCTTCTATATCAGTCAGCACACCACAGGTTCCAGTGGAAATAATCTGCTCCACACCATATCCAATCAACCAATCCATAAACTGGGCTGCTGGAGCTGAACCAACAGGAGCCTGAGCCAGACAAATTCCCTCGCCCTTGTAGTTAACGACATAAACTGGATAGGTCTTGGTGGCAGAAACAAATTCGCCGACACAGTCCGCCCCTACTTCCCTCGCATAGCGGTCAATCTCCTCACCTAAAAAAGCATAGACACACTTCTTTGGTAAGTGCAAGTCCAGCCCCTCGTGATTGGGCATGATGACCGCCTGAGGATTGTCATCAAACTCTAAAATAGGAATCGCATGTTTCTGAATCATAACCCACCTCCTCTGATTTTGTACTATTGTATCAAAAGCTGACAGAGTGTCAAGGAATTCTCTTTAGCAAGCCAGAAATCTCCTCTTCCATACACTTGAGAAATCGTTGCACCGCTGGAGCAGTCGGTTTCTGTTTTGGCAAAGTGATTGAGAACTTATGAAGAATACCAAATCCAACAACAAAAAAGACATGAATCTGAAATAAGCAGAACATGTCTTTTTTAGCTTGTTTGAAAGTCAAGTAAATAAATCTTAGCTCTTCTAGAACTCCCTTATTTCCACAAACCACCTAAAATCTGTTTTTCTAATAAGTCTAGGTCCTCTTCCTTTATTTCTCCGTTGTCGCTAACGATATAAAGTTGAGCGAAGTAAGCTAACAATGGACCAACACAAATACGAACCATTTGAGGAATCGTTAACTCTGGATTTACACGTGGATCTGCTAGCAATTCTTTATGAAGCACTCGAAGTTTATCTTGAATAGCATTCCAGATAAAAATCTGTTCATTTTTTAGTTTCTTATTTGAAAAACTCTCCTGCAGAATGATTTTCATCAAAGCACGATTTTTTTTGAGATAGCTCATACGATCGTGGACGAGATAACGAACCCTCTCTTCTGTCGTTTCAAAAGCTAAGAGTTCCTCAACAAAACTACCGAAAATACCTGGGACTACAGGATGTAAAATAGCCGTCAGTAGATCATCCTTCGTCTTAAAATACTTAAACAAAGTTGCCTGGCTTAGTCCAGCACGCTCAGCTATGTGAAGAGTTGAGGTCCCATGGTAACTCCTAGTTGATATGAGATCCACTGCTGCCTGCATGATTTTTTTCTTTCCTTGAGGGTAATTCGCTTCTTCTAAGTAATCTTCAAACGATTCAAAAACAGTCTTATCCATCTAATCTTCACACCTTTTTAGCATTATTTATGTTGATTTCTAAACTTTACGATAACGACGCAATCCAACAATATTGAGAATTGTTAAAATGATCAAGAAAATCATTAAAACACCAAGATTTGGCAAAATATCACCAAGATTGTGTCCGTAAAGAATAATCTGGCTTATTGCATCACCAGAATAGGTTAATGGCAAAAATTTCCCCACAGTTGGAGCCCATTCTCCCATGGATGACAATGGAATAATCCCTGAGAAAAAGAGTTGAGGCATAATCACGAGAGGAATAAATTGCATCATTTGGAATTCTGATTTTGCTAGAGTAGACAAGAGAATTCCAAAAGCTAGTGCTACAAGAGCCAGTACCACATTAACTATTATAACATTTAAAATATTTCCTACAACTTCTACATCTAGTAGCCAAATTGCTGCTAAGACGACAACTGCCGTTTGAAAAATCGCAATAATACCGTAAGACAACATATAGCCATAGACAATTTCAGAACGTTTCACTGGGGTTGCTAACAAGCGATCCAAGGTTCCACTTGTGCGCTCTTTCAAAAGTGCCATACCAGAAATCAAAAAGACAAAGAAGAAGACCACAAAGCCAATTAAAATTGGAATCATACGTGCAAAGAATCCAGTATTTTTATCTCCATATTGGTAAGATTCTTTGATTTCAGGCGCCTTTGCATCTAATTTCAATTGTGGAAAAGCTTGTTTGACACGAGATAGTAACTGATCGGTGCCTTCACTGGCGATACTTGTTCGTAACACTTGTCGTATCATAGATGTCTTGGAGGCATCTGTATTTGCGTAGTCGACCTGATACTCACCGTCTTTATAAGAAATTACAGCATCGACTTTTTCATTTGCTAGCGCTTCTTTGGCCTGATCTAAGTCTTGATAAGTCTCGATGTCCACATGATCAAGCTCATCCATTTTCGTTATCAAACCAGTTGGTAGATCTTGTGTCGCTAACTTGACATTCACGGTTGTACTAGCTGAAAACATGAGGTTCATCAGCCACATAATAAATACCGGCGCTACAAACATCATAGCCAAGGTTCGTTTGTCACGAAGCAATTCTTTGATAACTTTTTTAGCAATAGCAATGGTTCTCATCTTACTCTCCTTCTGCTTTCAAAAATACTTCTTCAATACTTGAAACTTGATAACTTTCTTTTAAGTGTTGCGGTGTATCAAAAGCAATGATTTTTCCACCTAATAATAAGCCGACCTTATCCGTTAACTCTGCTTCATCCATAACATGGGTAGTAACTAATATCCCAACCCCATTGTCTCTAAGCGCGAATAATTCTTTCCAGATTTTCTTCCGAAGAGAAGGGTCGATTCCAACTGTCGGTTCGTCCAAAATCAAGAGCTGAGGATTCCCCAGAAGCGCGATGGCTAAAGACAAGCGTCGCTTCATTCCTCCAGAATAACCGGATACCGTTTTATTCAAATGCTCTGTCAGATCCACAACTTGAGCCACATGGGCAATTTCAGCTGTCAGATCTCTTTTGGATAGCCCTTTTAGCTGACCAAAAAATTCCAGATTTTCTTGACCTGACAAAGCCTCATATAAGGCATCTGACTGGGCCATATAACCAATATCTCCTAAAATATAGCGATTGGGCATAGTGTGATTTAACACTAAAGCTACGCCTCCATCAGCCTTTTCCATTCCTAACGTAGTCTTAATCATAGTTGATTTACCAGCACCAGACGGACCAATTAATCCTATAATTTCTCCTGTCTGCAATTCAAAGCTGACATGATTCAGAACTATTTGATGGTCAAAAGATTTTACTAAATCTTGTAAATGTAGTAATGTTTTCATTTACTTCCTCCTTGGTGAGTGATTACTCACTTACTAAATATAAACCTATTATAGTGAGTAATCACTCACTTGTCAAGAAAAAATCTGAATTTTTTTAAAAATAAAGTACCAGATATTATTATCTGATGCTTATAATGGATAGCTATTGCTTTTAGAGCTGTTTCTAAATCTCTTCTCAATACTCTGAAATGGTCTTTCCTGTCCACTTTTCAAAGGCCTATTCTTCCTCTGCTTTTCTCAGCCAATCCTACCATCGTCATTGCTATCGCAACTCTAATGACCTTGGCGATGGAAATTCATTTTACTCATTTTTATATGAAACAGACTAAGAAATTTTCAAGACCTAATTGGGAGTTATTTTAGCTACAATCCATCTCTGAAACACAAAAACTCTCCCTTCTCTTTCGAGAAAGGAGATTCTTTTTTATCCTCGTCCGCCAGGTGCTGGACCGCCAGAACCTCCATTCGGACCTCCGCCTCCAGGCATAGAATTGACAATATCTGTTTGTTTTTCGCCGTTGATGTAGATATTCCCACCTGTGTAAGTTGCTGTTCCATCAAAGTCAAAGCCTGATTGTCCTATCAATTTAATGGTTCCACCGGTAACCGTGATATTCCCGTTTGAGTCAACTGGATCTGTGTCACCTTGACCGACTTCTACAGTTAGATTTCCACCTGTCATAGTAAAGTAAATATCACTTTGCTGGGCATTTTTATTGGCTGCATTGACTCCATCATCTGTCGAGTAGACATTGATATCGCCACCATTGATCGTAATGGATTTCCCTTCAATTCCTTCAGTCGCATTCTTGACTGTGTAAGTACCGCTATCAATCACTAGGTTGCCAGAAGCGTGAATGCCATCATCCCCTGCTGTGACTGTTATGGTATTGTTAGCTAAATACATATTTCCAACAGTCATATCGTCATCATTATCAACTTTAACGCCATCTTCCTTAGCATCGATGGTCATGGTTGTACCAGTGATGTTGAGTTCATCATTGACATTAAAGGCATCGCCAACTGATGTGATGTTAAAGGTACCACCCGTGATGTGAAGCCTATCATTTGCCTTGATAGCATTGCTTTTCTTTCCATCTACAGTGAGAGTTCCTGAGCCATTGATGGTCAAATCAACCTTAGAAAAGAGAGCGGCATTTGCCTTTTCATCACTGTTAGAGCTTGAGTCAGAGAGACTGTTGGTGGTTCCCTCTGACAGAGTCAAATAGACATGACCGGCTGATGTCGCAGAAATCGCTGCATTGGTATTGGTCATGGTCGCGCCTTTTAGGACAAGTTTCACATCATCAGACTTATCTGCCTCTACCTTGATCTGCACTCCGTCAGACTGACCTGAAATCACATAGGTACCTGCTTTTGAGATGGTCACCGTTGAGCCAGAAACTGTCACACCGTCTCCAGAGACACTGGCAGATGAGCCTGATAGCTCAATCTTAGAGGCTGTGCTTTCATCATAAGAAGTATCATAGTCCTTTTCTGTAAAATAAGAAGATTGACTGTTTTTAGCTGAAGTTGTGATGGCAGTAGTATCTGCCGCTGCAGTTGTACTTGACTTAGTCGTTGACTGCCCACAAGCTGTCATCAAGGTCAAAGCTGTTAAACTGGTTAAGATTAGGGTCCATTTTTTTGATTTCATACCTTTTTCCTCGCCTTCCTTTAGCTTGAGCTTAGTTTACAGGGGAAGTCTGAAAAAAATCTAAACTTTTTCTGAAAGTTTTCTTAAGTTCAGTTTCAATTAAGTTATCTTTAACAAAAGTTTTAGGAAAATTCCATAGACTAATTACAAGCAAGTTCAACTTGCCCAGACACACCTATCTTCTAATAAGATAGTGTACTGAAATAGTTTGATAAAGGAGACAGGATTTATGAAACCAATTAAAACAAGCTTTAAACGAATTGAAACCAAATATGTCGTTGCTAAAGCTGACTTGGCTAATTTAATAGAGGACTTAAAAATATACCTCGTCGAGGATGATTATCCAACTTCGACCATTTCTAATATCTACTTTGATACAGAGCAATTTGATATGATTCAGGAGGATGGCCAAGGTACTAAGCGCAAAGAAAAGATTCGGATGCGAACCTATCTCAGTCAAGTCCAGCCTGATAGTCAGGTATTTTTAGAAATCAAATCCAAGGACAGAACTGGTGTCGGACGAAAATATCGTCTCTTGTCGACTCCCCAGTCTATCACCCAGTTTATGACCAAAGGACAGCTGGATAGTAGCATCAAGGATCAAATGATGATTGAAAAAATCCAGCAACTTCAAGAGGAATACCAACAAGCCATCATCCCTCGTATGTATATTTACTACGATCGCTTTTCTCTCAAGGAAAAGAAAGAAATTAGCGGATTTCCCTACAATAAAATTCGTGTCACTATTGACCAAAATCTAACCTATCGTGATGATAATGTCAGTTTATTTTCAGGAAAGGACGGCTTCCCTCTACTAAACGAGGACATTGTCATCATGGAGATCAAAGCACCGGGTAGAAAACCCCAGTGGCTACAAGATATTCTCGACCAATATGGACTGGTAGAGCAGAAATTTTCAAAATACAGCTGCGCCTACCACAAGTCTCAGGGGCGGGACTATAGCCCACGACCAAGCAGAGAAAGTGTAGGTACTACTTATGTCTAATCTTTTTAATTCTATTTTCAACGATACAACTGCTACTGCAGACCCTATCCAGCTCTTTCTAGCTCTCTTGGTCAGCCTAATTTTGGGTTTGGCTCTGACCTGGGCTTACAAACACCGTACCCTCTATACACGGGAATTTGCGGTTAGTTTGACCCTACTCCCCTGCTTGATGACCTTGGTCATCTTTCTGGTAAATGGCAGCCTAGGAACCTCTATCGCCGTTGCAGGAACCTTTAGCCTCATTCGTTTCCGTTCAGCTACCAGTGGTTCACGGGAACTAATTGCTATTTTCCTTGCCATGATTATCGGGCTGGCAGCAGGGACAGGTTACCTAGCTCTAGCTATTCTCTTCACTATCTTTATCTTAGCAGTATGGCTTCTTTTGGAAAAGCAACAAAGCAAGAGCAACCACCAACGTCGCAGACTATTGACCATCACAATTGCAAACCAAGAAAATCAACTTCAAACTATCCAATCTGGGCTGGCGCAATTCTGTACTGAGTTAGACCTCATCTCGATTGATACCAGCAATGATGGAGAACAAATCACCACTGTCTACGAAGTGGATTTCAAGGCTCAAACAGACGATTTTCAAATCATCAATTATCTCACTAAAGAACAGGATACTTACCAGGTTTCCCTGACCAAAAATGCCAAAAAGAGAAAAAATTTATAGAACTTCTTGCGTGAAATCTATAAAAAATCCAGGTAAACACTCAATAGTAAGAAGAAAAAGTCAATCTGATTTATGATAAAAGGCAACATATCAAATGTTTAAAAACCGTTGATATGTTGCCTTTTTCTTATCTTAAAAACTTTTTATCACACCTCTTTATTTCACAGGTATCTCCTTAATCACACGCGCGGGATTGCCCGCTAGGACAACATTGTCGCCAAAGGACTTGGTAATCACGGCCCCTGCTCCTGCAACAACGTTATTTCCCAGTGTCACTCCAGGAAGGACAATGACGCCACCACCAGCCCAGAAATTGTCTCCAATTGTGATAGGCTTTCCGTACTCGATACCTGAATTACGCTCCTGTGGATCTAGTGGATGGAGGGGAGTCAAGAACTGACAGTTGGGACCAATCATAGCATTGTCCCCGATACGAATAGGGCAGATGTCCAGCATGGTCAAGTTCCAGTTAGAGTAAAAATTTTCTCCTAGATGGATGTTGACACCGTAGTCCACCATCAAGCGCGTATTGATATAAAGATTTTTCCCAGTTGAGCCAAACCAAGTCTTGATGATTTCGGCTCCCTTCAAAGGGTCCTCTTCCTTGTTAAAGGCAGCCTGTTTTTGGCGAGAAGCCTGCGCCAAGGCCCGTAATTCAGGATCCGACGGACGGTAAGGCTCCCCTGCTATCATTTTCTGGTATTCGCTGGTCATAATATTCTTCTCCTTATTCCCTACTATCATATCAAATTTTCTACGTATCTGACTAGAATAAGGAGCACTTTCTACAATTGATACTCTGATTGTCATCACATCCTGTCTAAACGAATACGAGTTACAATTCCATCTGAGTCTGTGATTTCCAGCTGGCTAGATGTCAGCCACTTGATTGGTGCATCAATTTCTTGTGCTCGCTGGGCAATCGTTAACAGTTCTTCCTTACTAGCAACTTCGATGACATAGTAGGCCAAACCTGGCAAGCCTTGCTTACGCGGGGCCAGACTTTTTCCTCCCCATTCATTGACTGCCAAATGATGATGGTAATCCCCAGCTGCAATCCAACTAGCACTAGGTACACTGAATTTATCCTCTAGCCCTAACACCTTTTGATAAAATTAGCTTGACTTTCGACTATCCTTGACAGAAAGATGAATGTGCCCCATTCTCGTACCCTCGGCTAGGATAAAAGGCTCTACTCTTTCCCCCAACTCATAGATATCCTGAGCCGCAAGGGCCTCAGTCACCCCGATAATACGTCCATCTTCTCGAATATCCCATGTGGAAACCGGCTTATCTCGATAGAGTTCAATGCCATTTCCCTCCAAATCCTCCAAGTAAAGGGCCTCGCTGTAACCATGGTCTGCACCGCCGACAAGAGGAATCTGTAAATCTGTCAGGTGTTTCAAGACATCCGCCAAAGCTTTGCGTGTCGGCAAGAGAATAGCCAGATGGTAAAGACCATAATGTTCCCTTACTTCTCCGCTCTCTTGTGCTTGAATCAAGTGTACCAATGCTTTTCCACCAAGTCCCAGAATAGCCTCTGTCTCAGTCTGAGATAAGATTTCTAAACCAATAATCTGCTGATAAAAGGCTGTTTGACTGGTCAAATCCTTTACATTCAAAACTACCTCTGCTAAATAAATGTGGCTCTTGTAGTCATAGGTCATAAACGATCCTCCTTTTGTTGTAATTATAATTGTTACATCTATTATATAACTTCCATCAAGAAAGTCAAGCCAGACAACTTATAGATGATGATTCTGTCATCTTGTCTATATGAGACTAAAACAAGAAAATCTACAGAGAATTGACAATCAAACCATTGAAAATTTTTAACCAACTCTAAGATGACTCTCATCACAACCCCAAAAGAAAAGGAGCGGATATGATATCCTACTCCTTATTCATATCAGAAAATCTAATTCAAATTAGTCTTCTTTTTTCTTGCGAGTAAGAAATCCAAATCCACTCAAGACACCTAAAAGTCCAAGCGCTGCTAGGCTAGCGTTAGCTTCTGTACCTGTGTTTGGAAGTTCAGCTTGTCCTGTTTGAGGTACCTCTTCCCCATATTCTGAGTGTTCCCCATGAGATGACTTGTCCTCTTTTTGGGCAACCGCTTCATCTTGATGAGAACCTTCTTGTTTTGTAGGTTCATCAATCTTAACAGAATTTGACTGAAGGTATTCTTGATCCTGTGGTTTCGTTACGTCATCACCTATTACCTCAGTATATAAATGAGTAACAATACCATCTTTTTCATGGGTCATTGTATATCGATATTTCTTACCATTTTTCGATATGATATCAGATTTAGGAGCCGATTTACCAATTTGAATTGGAATGAGTTCTTCATTTGATCCAATAATAATATGGCGAGTAATCAATAATGGAGCTACAGAATGAACCGCTGGGTCACCTTTTTCACTAATGATACCTTCTGGTAATGCTGGCTGTACTTCTGGCTCACCTTTCTCACTTACAACTCCTTCTGGTAATACCGGCTGTACTTCTGGTTCGCCTTTTTCACTTACAACTCCTTCTGGCAACGCTGGTTGTATTTCTGGTTCGCCCTTTTCGCTCACAACTCCTTCTGGCAACGCTGGCTGTACTTCTGGTTCACCCTTCTCGCTTACAACTCCTTCCGGTAATGCTGGTCGTACTTCCGGTTCACCTTTTTCACTAAAATATTCTACAAAGTCATAAATAACCGTTTTTTCATTTTCATCAACTGTACCCATTTCTGGCGATGAAGTAGCACGATGTCCTTTGTAAAAATAAGACTTACCATCTTTTTGAAGTATTGTTCCCACTTTAGGAGCAGTAGACGTATATTCATCTCCGATAGAAGCATCTTGTGTTAGTAGTTTTCCTGCTGCTATTTCGGTACTTGTGCCTTCTATCATGTATTTTTCAAATACATTTCCAGCAGTTGCTAACTTATAGACATAGGTAATTACAGTGGTTCCTGCTATTACGTTTCCTGACTCTGCAGGGGAACCATCTTTCAATCCTACTAGTTTATATTTTTTACCGTCTTTTGTGATTTCTGGTAGTTTTACCGTTGTAGCATCATATGAATTTGCATTATTTATTGTCGTTGGTGTTCCAACAACAACTTTTTTATCATCCTTATCCAGGTAATATTTTTCTTCTGTAGAAGATACAACTGCATCTTTTACAACATCTGTACTTTCTTTAATAGAAGTTCCATCCGCTAATTCATACTTAACAATGACACTACCTTTACTTTCAGTAGTTTCTGTTTCTTCCTTAGCGTAGATATTTTTGATATTTGTTAACTTATCACTGATATGATAGGCACGAGTTGGTTGGTATAGGTCGTAATAATGAATTTCACTATAAATAGGCTCAGAAACTGATGCATATTGATCGTATTTAGTTGGTGCCGCAACTCTATAAGTCACTCCATCTTTTTCATATTCTTTATATAATTGACCTAATCCATATTGGTATCTAGTATCTTCATGAGAATATTCCGCACCTTTATATCCAAATCTATAAGCTAAATAAGTTTTTTCTGGTTGATTAGAATCATCATCTTCACTTGGATAATAATAATCTGTATTCTTATCTCCTAGTTTGAAATCTACATTTACTTCAAACACATTTTTTACAAAAGTTGCGTTTGTTGGAACTTGATCGACATACTGAATTGCTTTATGAGCCTCTTTAAACTTTGTAACATTTGCTTTTTCACTCTCGTAGTTAGCAGTGTCTTTAAACTCTTCAATATTTCCAACGAATTTTGGTTCTACTTTATCTCGAGAATTTTTCCATCCTACTGTAATTTCTTTTTCACCAAACGTTTCTTTCAACTTAGCAATGTATGTTGTCACATCGTGATACTTTATAAATTGCCCGTTTTCTCTTATATAACCATTAAACTCTTGATGTACAGAATGAGTTGGACGATTCTTATTATCTACTGCATTTTTATTTATTAATGTAACCTTATAGATTTCTTCCCATGTTCTAATATTTTCAGCTTTCATACCATCTTCTGATGATAAACTCTTTAATCTTTCATATTCCCCTAAAAGATTGCTTAACCCCTCTTCTAATTGCTTCTCATTAAAAAATGCTCCCGCCGTATACGCTGCTTGTTCCGTTGCTGTAGTAACAGATTCTTTTAATGCTACCTCATTTTTTTCAACAACTAATATAGTATCTCCTTCCTTAATTCCACCATCAGTTGTTATATTTTCTTTAGTAAAATCTTTAGCATCATTTTCACCTTGTTTAAATGTTTCAACAGCCCAAGAATCATTTGCTGTAGTTGGTTTTGTGGCTAAAACATACTTCCCATATTTTCCTTCATCAGTTTCAGAAACTAACCAAACTCGACTACCTTCTTTAATATTGTTATAGCGAATACTTCCATCTTCATTATGCAAGTTTCCAGGATTTGCATGTACTGTAATATCATTGAAAGTTGTTTCCTTAGTAGTCCCCTCATGTCTATCCACTTCTGTATCAATCTTATGATATTTTTCTCCGTTCTTTTCTAAAACTTTATCAGCTTCTTTGATTTTACTTAAAACATCATTATTTAAATTTGCTACATTTCCTTCATAACGTTTGCCAAAAAGTCCACGAATTTTATAATCCATAGTAGTACTAGAAAGGTGTTTATCACCAACAGGAATTTCTACATCAGATTCTTCTTTTAGAACTTCACCTTCTTTTGTGACATAAGAAATTTTTGAATCCTTAAAGTTATCTTCACCTTGTTTTTTTATAGTTTCCTTTTCAACTCTGTCTAAATGATATTTGGCTCTACCTTCATTCTCGCGATGATTTCTTTCATATCCATCTTCTGTCCCCGCTGCATGATAATCCAAACCATCAAACACATGCATTTTTGGCATTGTATAGCTACCAGCACCATTACTCAATGTTTCCATTTCCACATTATCTTTCGCAGATGTTATTGTGCTTTCTTTTGGTTTATTTGCAGTATCTTCTGCCAACACCGGACTAGCTCCAACAACCATCATCCCTAGTAAAACAGAAGCCACTCCTATTCCTTTATATTTACGTAATGAATATTTTTGAATTGTATCTTTTTTCATAAGGTATTTTTCCTTTTATTTCTTTCTACTCATTATAAAAATTATACTAACTATTTTAGTATATCACTCTTAGTTTCCTTTATCAAACAATTATACATAAAGGAAATTAAAAAAAATAGATAATAAGATATCCAATAAAATCTCATTATCTATTTCATTTTTAGGCGTTCATGAGTAATAAATATCTCTTAGAAACTTGTTCTTTTGAATAGCGATTCACAAACTTACTTGTATTTTCTAGCTCGATTTCTTTATCAGTCTCATATAAACACTTGATAAGATGCGCTAACTCCTCTGGTGTATCATATAAGCAAATATCTGAGTTCTTAGATGCATAATATTGATGAGCAATTTCAACATTAGAAAGCAAGGGAATCAATCCAAAACTCATAGCTTCAACACAGGCATTGGCAAATAATTCCTTTTGGGAAGTTGAAATATAGCCATCATGTTCCCAATAAGGTACCTCATCTACATATCCAACAACATGAATGGTAGATGGCAAAGTCGGATACTCTTTCTTCAATTTGTCAATATCTCCACCATATAAGAATACCTCTACAGGTAGGCTTTCTTGTTCTAACTTCCTAAAGGCTTCTATAATCCATTCTACCCTTTTTACCTTACTCATATTCCCTACATAACAATAGGAACTAGGCTTTCTTCTTTGTAATACTGCTGAGGAAACTTGAGGTGCAAAAATCGGTGGCATAAATTGTGCGTGATACCCTAAATCTTGCAAGATTGATGTTAATACTTCTGAAGCTACTAAATATCTAGTTTTTCTTCTTAGATTATGAGCTGGATTTAGCAATACATTGTCATGGATATATTCCCAATAGAGACGGTTTGTATTTTCTACAAAGCGCCATAATTTGGGAGTCACCACGTTATGTTGATCTCGAATTAAGATGTCTTTCTTATCTGTAAGACTGATTAATACCTGAATCAATAAATCTTCGTAGGTTAACCATTCTCCATCTTTATAATATAAATAATTGTCCTCCATCATATAAATGGGACTTGGTTCTTCTCTTGGCTTGTAGTACCGTGCCCGCATCGCTGTCGACCCATCACGATTGAACCATTCCAGTTCTTCTTTTTTGTTTTTCTTTAAATATAATCCTGAAGTAAAATATAGAGTTTCTTCTTCTAATTCAATACTAGCCACAAATCCATTAATAACAGTCATTTTTCCATTAGGATACCTATCAATGATATCGGAAGGACGAATACTTAATTCATCATGACCAATATCTGATTGATAATGGCTTACACTCACTAATTCATCCCTTTGGAAGCCTATTTGTTCATAGCCAGCCTTCCAATCGGGTCGAACTTGAGGATGGGTTAAAATATATAGATGTCCCCAACCTAAATAATCTGCAATTTTCTTTCTGGATAATTGGGATGATTCAAATCCATATTTTCTAACCTCTCTTTGCCAAAGCCCTGGATGTATTGTAACCATTTTAGTCATAACAATCTCCTATCATATACGGTAACCTTCGCGACTCATTTATCTGTACTTGTTTGTCAGAAAGATTTACTAATCTGAATTATATCATATGAATCATACTTTTACTAGATTCTATCAATATACCTAACATCTACTTAATACCCCAATAAAAAATCCAAGCTAGTGCATGGATTTACATTTCCTAATATATATATTTACGCTACCAGCCAAGTGAAACCCTTTCAAACTGACAACCCAAGCGTCGCAATTCTTTTTGACGGTCCTCATAGTAGGGGAGAGAAATACCTGTGATGGTCACATGGGGCAGGTCTTTAAGGTGCAGGCTGACGGATGAGGTAAAATGATAGACCTGAACGAACTCGTATTCTTGAAAGAGTTGGGCTAGGACATCTTCAAAGATCAGCTCCGTCTCCAAGTAAGTCACGTTTGGAATAGTGAAGGTTTCCTTGGGATGAGGTAGATAGAGGTCAATGGCCAAGGCCTTGGCATAGGTACTGATAAAGCGGATGGAGATTTGGTCGTCCTCTTCAGAGAACTTTTGCCCCAACAGGACCTTGACTGTCTTCCCATTTTGAATAGGTTGAATAGCTAAATCAAAAAAATTCTCAAGATAGACTAGCTTCTCTCTAGTCACGACATGGTAGTCACTGCGATAGAGGGTATAATGCTTTTCCGTCCACTCAATCAAGTCATCTCTGGTCAAGCCCAAAGAACCCACCTGACTGGGTTGAAGAGGGAGGGCATACATTCCCAAAGGGTAAATATCCGCATAGCCATCATCAAAACTCATGAGGTGATGGTAGGTCGAACTAGCAACCAAGTCCAAAATCAAGCTATTGTCAAAGCTAGCATAAAAGATGGTTTCATATTCGCCGGCAAGCTCCTGACAAATCTGAGCCAAGTCCTCTGCATCCTGAGGATAGTGAACATGGTCAAAATCCTTTGCATAATGCTCCTGACGAGCATTTTTTACAGGACTGACATAAAGGCTAACAAAGTCCTGATCAGGATAGAGTCCTTTGATATGCTGTGAAATCTTGGCCTGCAAGGGCGTTGTGGCAATGATGAGGTGTTTCATCTTTTTGATTCTCCTAGGTGGTAATGGTGCAGCAAGGTCTCAACGACTTCAAAGTCCAAGGCATCGTCGATATCATAAGAATAGAGTTTGGGCATTTCATAGGCAACTGTCTTATCTGTGTAAAAGGTCTCGTCTCGTAGGTAAAGGTCCTTGCGAGAAATCCAGATGCTCCCGTTGGGATAGTAATAGACAGGCTCTTTTTGCCGAGCATAGTGCTTGGACACCTGAGGCGGACGGATAAAAGCTGACTCCTCCAACTGCAAGAAAAGACTGCGACTCTTGTCTGCCTTGACACAGGAAATCAGATGGTCGGCTCCAGACTGACAGTAGAGTTGATAGGATTCGATGAGATGCTCTACTTCTCTCAGGGGTGAGGTCACCTGCAGATTCACGAAGACCTGATCTTCCTCAAAGGGCTGTAAAAAGTCTCGTAAGGTATCTAAGCTAGAGGTTGTTGATAGGGCCAATTCTTTCGGTCTATGGACACAATAAATCTCTGGATAAGCTTGACGACAGAGTTCTAAATAGGCTAGTGAGTCTGAGGAAACCCAGATGTCACTAAATAACTTGGAGGCTAGAGCGACTTCGATGGTATAGAAAACCAAAGGTTTGCCTGCAAGCGGTTTGATATTTTTATCCACTAAGCCGCGGGAATCCGAACGGATCAAAATGACGGCTATGGGTTTACGTTTTACATTCATAAATTCTCCCTCTAAAATAGAGATAAGTGCCAAGAGACCTATCACCAGATAGCTAAAACAAGCACTATCTAAACATCTCTTCTGTTCAATCATTCTCCAAACAACTAAAAGAAAGCAAGTTAAAATCTACTAAACAAATGTTTCTGTATATTTTAGAAACCATTTCGAACTAAGAGCCAGAGATTGAGGCTAGATCTACTAGATTGGATTTAGAAAAATCAAACCATATCATCTCTTCCAAATTAAGCCTAACTTCATTTCAAATAAGTTAGGAACATTTGATTTTTGCCTCTAAAAACGAGGACTAATTTAACATCGTAAGTCTACAAAAATTTAACGAATGGTTCTGTGTAAACTAGCAAACGGTTAAAACCTTATAGGTAGTAGACTTTCTTCATATAAATTTCTTGAGAGTGAATAATTGATTGAATCCTATACTCTTGTAATTCTCTCTATCTACTTTGAAGGATAATATGGGACTGGAAAAGTCCAATCGAGGCTACCCTTAAAATTAACAACCTCAAAATCTGAAAAACTACCCTCACTTTCGTGAGGGTAGTTGATCAGTTACTGTGCTTGGGGATTTCCTAGCAAGTTCCCCCTCAAAAGGACTTTATGCTATTCTATCACAAAGACCGACCATCTGCAAGATAGACTGACTTAGAGGTGATAGTCTGAAACCCATGAAAATTTAACGTCTAGAATACCTATTCTATTTCTGATTCTTTACTTCACAACAAGCTCATAACGTGTCTTGCTGGTGAAAGTTTGACCGGCTTTGAGAATAACTTGGTCTTTGAGGTCACTGTGAATGGCATCTGGTAAAGCTTGCGCTTCAAGGGCAATCCCATTGTGCTGTACCATTGGCTGACCTCCTATAATGACACTCTCATCCACAAAGTTTGCTGTGTAGACCACAAAGCAAGGAGCCTCTGTCTTGAAAAGCAGGAAGCGACCTGAGTTTTGGTCATAAAGGAAACCAGCATTGTCATGACCTGCAGGAAGAGCAAATGGATGATCCAAACCTGATACCAGCTGGATTTGCTCATCTTCTTCTGCAAAGATATCCTTCAACAAGGCACCATTGTAGATGTGTTTGACTGCATCACGAGTAGCATCTGGAGTTTTGGCAGGAACACCGTCGGGAGCGATTGGATAAATGCCCTCTGTGTTTAGTTGGAAGACATGACGGTCAATCGTCTGCGTGAAATCACCAGACAAGTTGAAATAGCTGTGGTTGGTTGGATTGACCAGCGTATCCTGATCTGTTGTTACCTTGTAGCTGATTTCATAGGCACCAGTTTCTTCTAAGTGGTAACTGATCCAAATCTTGAGATTTCCAGGAAATCCTCCTGTCCCATCTGTACGCTCTGTGTAGAGGGTCAGGCCATGATCGCTTACTTCTTCAACTTCAAACAAGCTGGAATCCCAACCAGTTGAACCACTGTGGTTACAGTTGCTAGCATTGTTGACTTCAAGGTCATATGTATTGCCATTTAATTCAAAGGTCGCACCTGCAATACGTCCCGCCACAGGACCTACGCTAGCTCCATGCTTGGGACTATTGCCTACATAGCTGTCAAAGTCATCAAATCCCAAAATAACGTTGGCAAAGTTTCCAGCCTTGTCAGGTGTGACATAGCGCAAGATGGTTGCACCATAAGTCATAACCTCAAGTTGGTAGCCACCGTCTGTCTCAAATCGATAGGCCAAAACATCTTGTCCCTCAACATTTCCAAACACACGCTCTGTGTATGCTTTCATTCTGTTCTCCTTTTACTATTTCTCTCAAGCAAACAAACCATAGAAAGCCTACTGACAATCTATGGTTTATCAAATGATTTACAAATCCTCTTGTCAAGAATTCATAAACACTATCTTACTTTTGGTATTCGTGGATGATAACACCTTGTACCACACGGTTTACCGTACCTGTAGGAGACGGTGTATCTGGTTTATTTTCTACTTTAAGTGAAGTCAATAGGGCAAAGAGTTGGGCATAAACGATGTAAGGGAAGACACGGTAAATATCATTCAAGACACCGCCGCAACCAAGGGTCACTTCTTTGACATTTTCAAGACCAAAAGCTTGATCACTCAAAAGCACAACACGACGAGCAATCTGGTCACCAGCAACTTCACGAACCAAGTCCAAGTCGTACTTACGAGTGTAGTCTGTCGTTGTACCAAAGACTAAAACTACAGTATCTTCGTTGATAAGAGATTTTGGACCGTGACGGAAGCCAACTGGACTTTCATACATGGTCGCCACTTGGCCAGCAGTCAGTTCCAAAATCTTGAGCTGAGCTTCATGAGCAAGTCCAAAGAAAGGACCAGCGCCTAGATAGATGACACGGTTAAAATCTAGGTCAACAAGTTCTTTGACATCTTCTGCATTGTCTAGAATTTTACGGGCAAGACTAGATACAACTTCAAAACGTTCAGCTTTAACAGCAAATTCTGTAGGATCAAAAACCAAGAGAGCTGTCAACATCATAGAGGTAAAGCTAGAAGTCATGGCAAATCCAGCGTCATTAGAGGCAGCTGGTTGCAAAAGCAAGAGATTGCGGTCATCTCCATGAGCTTGAAGAGCCAATTTCCCATCTGCAGCACAAGTAATCGTCACTTGGTAAAGCTCATCCACCAAGGCTTTAGCCAAATCAACAGTCGCCACACTTTCAGGCGAGTTCCCACTACGAGCAAAAGATACAAGGACAGTCGCCACATCTTTTTTCAAGTAGGTTTCTGGATTGGCAACAATATCTGTTGTCGCAATGGCATTAAAATTCCACTTGCGTTCGTCATAGGCTTCCTTAAAGTATGGTACCAAGGTATCTCCCACATAAGCAGAAGTCCCAGCACCTGTCAAGATAACCTTGATATAGTCATGTTTATCAGCAATCCCTTGTAGGAAGGCTGCAATTTCTTCACGTTTTGCTTGATAAGATTCAAAAGCTTCTTTCCATACATCAGGCTGTTGGTAGATTTCACGTGTAGTGATTTCTGCACCCAATTCGAGCAAGTCTTCTTTTGTATAATGTAGCATTGATTCCCTCTTTTTCTATTAAATATGGGAATGGGAGTAAGCCCCATTCCCATGTATATTCTATATAAAATGCTCTAACGATTTTCACGTTGTCACATCTTATTGAATTGAGTTCCAACTAAAATCTTTGGGAAAAAGATCGATTATCGTCGGAGCATCGCTCCATCCTCTTATCGCCTATTTTCCCTGTGATTTTCACGTTGTCACATCTTATTCATCTTCGTCATCATCGAAGCCAGCTAACAGGTCATTGACTTTCACAATGCTTTCTGCAGCACGGTTCTTATAGTCCGCATCTGCGCCTGTAAGGCTAGCATTGATAAATTCAATCACCATTGGAAGATTCATTCCTGCATAAAGGTCAATATCACGACCTTCCATAATCAAACGGCTTACCACGTTACATGGTGTTCCACCGAGAAGATCTGCAAAGACTAGGAAATCATCCAACCCTTCGATAGCAGCTTCAAATTTTGCAGTAAATTCTTCTGGTCCATCTTCTGGAAGAAGAGCGACCGCATGAATGTTATCTTGTGGTCCCATAATCATCTCTGTGCTACCTTTAAGTTCTTCACAGAAACGACCGTGGCTCACTAAAATTAATGATTTCGTCATAAATTATGCGCCCATTCCAAGTGCAAATTTACCAAAGGCAGAAAGAGCCAAGGCAAGCACGATAATGATACCGATAGCTTTAGTAGAAGTCATACCTTTCTTACCAAGCAACCAGAAGATAAAGGCAGTAAAGATTGCTGGAAGCAAACGTGGGAAGATTTGGTTCAAGATGTCTTGGAAATCAATCATCTTTTCACCGATTGGCAACTTGTAAGAAATTTCAAAGTTGATCATTGTTGCTACAAGAGCACCCATCATGAAGACACCCAGTACAGATGCAGCGTCAATCAAAGCTGTCAATGTACTTTGCATGTTGTTGATAAGGTTAACCCCTTCTTTGTAGGCAAATTCCAACTGTTTCCAACGGAAGATGTCATAAGCAACTGCAACTGCGATCCAAAGGAAGATACCCCAAGGTTGGCCAGCGATAGCCATAGTTGCTGCGACTGACCCCATGATAGCAGGTACAAGCGAACCAAAGATTGTATCTCCAAGAGGAGCAAATGGCCCCATCAAACCTGTCTTGATACCGTTAACGGCATCTTTAGAGACAACGCCATCTTTTTCTTCCATGGCAAGGTCAAAACCAGCGATGATTGTGTGGAAGAATGGTGAAGTGTTGAAGAATTGAGTATGAACTTTCATCATTTCTTTCAACTCAGGAGTTCCATCTCCATACATTTTACGCAATTGTGGCAAGATCATGTATAGGTAACCTGATGCTTGCATACGTTCGTAGTTCCATCCCAATTGGAAAGTAAACAAGCTACGTTTGTTGATTTGATTAAAATCTTCTTTTGTTAGTTTGTAATTAGAATTCGTCATCTTCGATTTCCCCACTTTCTGATGGTGTAGAAGGTGCTGCTACAGCAACTTTTTGGCTGTTCTTGAAGTGAACAACTGCAAGGAAGATACCCACGATAGAGATACCGATCATAGACAATCCTTTGAAGTTGTTAACAAAGCCAATTTTTTCAGCAACTTCAGCAGGAAGAGTGCCAATGATTCCAGCAACTGCTCCACCAAGACTTGTTACGTTTGAGTAAAGTACAGTCAACATAGCTGTCAAACCAAATCCCATAGCAAGGTAGTGAAGGTTACGTTTAACTGGAAGGTAACGAAGCAAGATTGCAAATCCAAGACCTGGAAGCATACGTCCTGCAAGTGTCAAGCCATCTGCAACCCATTTGTAGGCTTCAACGAAGTCTACCACTGATTGTACGAAGGCACCACCAAAAGCAAGGGCAAAGAAGACTGGAAGGGCACGAGATAGAGCCCAAGGAATCGCACCAAGCAAGTAGTTGCGTTCAATACCTTTATAGTCAAAGCGTTCGATTGCAGCATCCACACGGTGAGCGAAGAAAGTAGTTGTCATACGTCCAAGAACGTCGAAGTAAGTCAAGAGAGCTGCTACTGGCACAGCGATTGTTGTAATCGCCAGTGATGCATCAATTCCTTGTGAAACAGAGAAGGCTGTCGCAAGAACCGCACCAGAAGTTGCGTCGATACGAGAAGCACCACCGAAGGTACCAACCCCAAGAACGAACAGTTGCAAGTTACCACCGATAAGCAGACCAGTAGTCACATCTCCCATGATCAAACCAGTAATGAAACCAGCGAATACAGGGGAACCTGCAGATGAAACGATTGTCAACTCATCACAGATTTGATAAGCTGAGTACAAAGTGAGAAGTAAAATTTGCCACCATTGTATCATAACAATGACCTCCTAAAAATTTTTTCCTATTTTAATAAGCTCAAAAAGTCTGAAACTGGATCATTTGGAACCATTTGAGCAGTGAGTTTCACACCTTTTTCTGCTAGTTTGTGGAAATCTTCCACATCCTTGTCTACCACGTTGATAGAACGTGTGATAGAGCGAGTTTCTGGTGTTTGAGACATATTGCCGACGTTGAGTGTTTCAAGCGGAACACCTGCTTCGACCAAACCAAGGAAACGGTCTGGTTTACGTGCAACGATAAAGAGACGTTGGCTATCGTATTTTCCAGCAAGAATATTGGCTGCCGCTTTTTCAATTGGCAAAATACTCAATTTTACACCTGGTGGTGTCGCAAGTTTCAAACCACTCTTTTCAATATCGTTGTTAACAACTTCGTCGTCTACAACCATAATGCGTGAAACATTTAGTTTTCCAGCCCAAAGATTGGCTACTTGTCCGTGGATCAAACGTCCATCGATACGGCATCCTACAATTGTCATAAGTTTTCCCCCTTTATGTGTTTTAGTGTAGGTTTTCGAGTTAAATGAATCTCTTCTTTATATTCACCTTCTGTTTCAAAGATGATGATGCGGTTATCACCTTCCTTGAGATAGCTATGAGGGATATAAAGCGAGAGGGTCGGGCCGACGTTCCAAAAACGTCCTAGGTTCTGCCCATTGACAAAGGCAACTCCCTTACCAAACTCAGACAAGTCTAGGTAAGTATCTTTTGGCTCTTCGACTGTAAAGTCATAAGCGTAAAAAGCTGGTTGTCCTTCTGTCCATCCTTTTGAAAAATCAATTTTCTCAGGATTATCTAGTGGGAGTGGATATTGTTTCCAATTAAGTAAGAAGTGTAAATCCTTGCAGACACCTGTTCGGATTCCTTTACGTTGTGTATCAGCTAAGAACTTATGTCCATAGTTAACACGGCCCATATTTTCAATCAAGATATCCAATCTAGATAGCGCTTTCTTTTCGCCTTGATAAAAAATATCTTCCCCAATCTCTGTCTGATATTGGGTTTCGACCCACTGACCATCGACATAAAGCTGAGCTCTATCTCGACCGTCAATGATACGAAGTCTTTCTTCTTCTGCATCCCAGTTTGTTTCTGTTCGATAGAGTAGGTAGCCATAACTTTGTCCCAACTCCTCCATCTTTTTAGGATAGAGGCTTTCTACAGGACTTGACAAGCTATCCAAGGTTTCAAACAAGGAAACTTTTTCAACTAGTGGAATAGCATCCAACTCCATACTCTCTTTGTAGAGTGGTTCCAACTGGGGATACTCTGGGAAATGTGTTGCCATCATCTTCTTGACTGCCAAATATTTGGCAGTTGGATTTCCTTCTTCATCCAGAAGGGCATCGTAATCATAAGATGTAACTTGTGGCAGGTCCAAAGTCCCTCGAGCTGAGCAACCATTCATGAAACCAAAGTTTGTACCACCATGGAACATGTAGAGGTTGATAGAGCCTTGTTCCAAAACCTCTCGAACTGCATCTGCCAACTCTTTTGGATCCCGTGTGATAATCGGTTCTTTCCAACGATTGAACCAGCCATCCCAGAACTCCATACACATGAGCGGCCATTTCTTACCATGCTCATCAAAGAATTCCTGCATCTGTGAAAAGTTGTACGGAGCTTTAGAACCAAAGTTTCCTGTTACAAAGAGGTCATCTTCGATTAAGGTTCCAGCTTTCAGAGTAGCTCTCCATGGACCATCTGAGGTAAAGAGAGGACAGGTTACGCCACGCTCTTCCATCAACTGTCGAATTGCTCTCAGATAAGCCTTATCTTCTCCATAAGAACCATACTCATTTTCAACCTGCATCATGAGGATATTGCCACCCTTGTCCAACAAATGTGGAACCAACCGTGCCAAGAGCTGGTCATAGTAGTGACCGACAGCCTCAATATAGGCTGGGTCTGAGGAACGAATCCTCATATCTTTGGTTAAGAGCCAAGCTGGTAAGCCACCGAATTCCCACTCCGCACAGATGAAGGGCGACGGACGAACGATAGCGTAGAGACCCAAATCTTGTGCCGTTTGGAGAAATCGCTCCAAATCCAGAGCTCCTTCAAAGTGAAACTCACCCTCACGAGGCTCGTGTAAATTCCAGGCCACATAAGTCTCTACTGTATTAAAACCAAGAGCCTTCAAGTTATAGAGCGAATGATACCAATCTTCTGGAGGAACCCTAAAATAATGAATGGCGCCAGATAAAATCTTAAATGATTTTCCATCGAGATAAAAATCATCCCGTATCTCAAATCGTGTCATATTCTTACCTTCTGACAACTAAAGTTTACGCTTTCATTTGTTGATATAGTAAATATAACTCAATATCTTACATTTGTCAATAGGTTTTCACAATTTTTTTCATTTTTCACTAAATTTTACACAAAAAACTTATAAAGATATAAAATTTACAGACATATAGCTTCAAACAGGTAGCATGTATAAAAATGTATAAAACCTCCTATTTTTTATGTAAATTAACCTTATAGCCTATTATTCTAATTTTTTTATTCAAAAGGCTACTATTCTTTCCAGTTTTATGGTAAAATTTTTAACGGAGAAGGAAAATCGAGGTGAAAATATGGCAATTCCAAAGTATCAATATATTAAAGATGAGTTAAAGAACAAAATCATTTCTGGTCAATTTGCCAGTGGAGATAAATTCTACACTGAAGCTGAATTGATTGCAATGTATGATGTAAGTTCTATCACAGTTGTACGCGCCTTAAACGACCTTGCCAAAGATGGCTATATTGTCCGCCAACAAGGAAAGGGTACATTCGTTTCACGTGCACGCAAACACAAACTCGTAGAATTTTCAGATGTAGAAGTTTTTGAAACTAAAGATGATAAAGTTACCGTCCTTTCTATTGAGCGTGGAAACAAACTAAGCTACTTAGAAAAACTTGGACTACGCGGAGATCAGTTCTACTACAAGATTGAACGTGTTCGCGAAACAGGTGGTGTTGTGTACATCTACCATACATCTTACATCCCAGAACAATACATCAACGCAAATTATCCAAATCTTGAATATTATAGTTCTATCTATAACCGTTTCAAATTGGATTACCACATTCACATGAATGATGAACATTTTGAAGAAATCAATGAAATAGCATTTCCAACTCCAGAACATGCGGCTTCGGTCCTCGGGGTCGATGAGCAATTCCCAACCGTTTTACAAACCAAGACTACTAAACTAGAGTCTACTGGTCAAGTTCTCGCATACAGCGAAACATATAAACGAGCAGATTACTACAAAATCAAATTCATTTCATGTGACCGTGATCACTAAGAAGAAAGCCTAAGCCTTGCTTGGGCTTTTTCTATGCTTATTATATGATATTAAAAATGTATTTTCTATATGTCAGTTAAGATCGATTAAATTAGTTGAAATTTTACTAATACTCTTCGAAAATTAAATTCAAACCACGTCAGCGTCGCCTTGCCGTACTCAAGTACAGCCTGCGACTAGCTTCCTAGTTTGCTCTTTGATTTTCATTGAGTATAAAATATTGGTAATCTTTTTATCAAAAAGCTTTAATAAACAAGAAAAATCGAAGTTATTCTACTCCTGTAGATAGAGTAATAGAACTTCGATTTTTTTCTAATTATCCTAAACCTAAACGTTCAAAGATATCATCCACTCGTTTAGTGTAATAAACTGGGTTGAAAATCTCATCGATTTCCTCTTGTGTGAGGCGTGATGTTACTTCTGGATCTGCTTCAAGAAGTGGTTTAAAGTCTACTTGATTGTCCCAAGAGTAGGCTGTTTTTGGTTGTACCAAATCATAGGCTTGCTCGCGAGTCATACCTTTCTCGATCAAAGTCAACATAGCACGTTGGCTGAAAATCAAACCAAAAGTCGAGTTCATGTTGCGGATCATGTTTTCAGGGAAGACTGTCAAGTTTTTAACGATGTTTCCGAAACGATTGAGCATGTAGTCAATCAAAATAGTCGTATCTGGCGTGATGATACGCTCTGCTGATGAGTGAGAGATATCACGTTCATGCCAGAGAGCAACATTCTCATAAGCTGTAACCATGTGACCACGGATAACACGCGCAAGACCAGTCATATTTTCAGAACCGATAGGGTTGCGTTTGTGAGGCATAGCTGAAGAACCTTTTTGACCTTTAGCAAAGAACTCTTCCACTTCACGTTGTTCAGACTTTTGCAAACCACGAATCTCAGTCGCCATACGTTCGATTGAAGTCGCGATGCTAGCAAGAACCGCAAAGTACTCAGCATGAAGGTCTCGAGGAAGCACCTGTGTAGAGATTTCTTGAGCACGGATACCCAACTTGTCGCAGACATATTGCTCTACGAATGGTGGGATGTTGGCAAAGTTCCCAACCGCACCAGAAATCTTACCAGCTTCCACTCCAGCAGCCGCATGCTCGAAACGCTCGATATTGCGCTTCATTTCGCTATACCAAGTCGCCAATTTAAGACCAAAAGTTGTAGGCTCAGCGTGCACACCGTGGGTACGCCCCATCATGATGGTGAACTTGTGCTCCTTAGCCTTATCAGCGATGATGTTGGTGAAGTTTTCAAGGTCACGACGGATGATGTCGTTGGCCTGCTTATAAAGGTAACCGTAGGCCGTATCCACCACGTCGGTAGAAGTCAAACCATAGTGAACCCACTTGCGCTCTTCACCAAGCGTCTCAGAAACCGCACGTGTGAAGGCAACCACATCGTGACGCGTCTCCTGCTCAATCTCCAAAATACGGTCGATGTCAAAGTCCGCCTTCTCGCGAATCAAAGCCACATCTTCCTTAGGGATTTCCCCCAACTCAGCCCATGCCTCGTCAGCCAAGATTTCCACCTCAAGCCAAGCACGGTATTTATTTTCTTCACTCCAAATGTTCGCCATTTCAGGGCGTGAATAACGGTTGATCATGTTTAAGATACCAAGGGCGACTAGAAAGCGACTGAATTTTAGGAAACCAACGACGGGCGCTTGCGTCCTAGGAGGTTTATCTAAATTCCGAGATTTCCGCCCGGGTTCAGTTCTGCAAACTAGATGCCCATTCCCTTTCTTTGTTTATTGTATTATACCAAACATATATTTCCTTACTTAATTTAGATAGTTTCAATGTCGCTTCTCAAGTGTATAATATCATCATTAAAGTTCCGTACAATAACCTGTTAAATGTTTATCTAAAGTCCATATTTCAATTTTATGATTTTGATTACCACTATCCTTTAATTTGGAAACATATTCTAAATAGGAGTCTAGAATAAATACATCACCTATACCCGGTCCCGAATATCTAAATTCCTGATATTTTTCTATTACCCTCTCAATATCATCTGCAGTGAAATTATATCCATAAAAAAACCATGGATTGGTGCTATGGATAAATAATTTTAAGATATCAAGAAATCTTTTGGTCGATTTTTCCTTTGCTTGCTGATTCCCTTTAATGTGGTTAATATGATTTCCTGTTTCAATTAATACAGAAATAGGCATAACCAAACTTGCCTGTGACTGTCGAGTAAATTCTGCAAATTCTTTTTGATATTTCTCAGGCTCCTTACATTTATCAGGAACTTCTAAAATTTCTAATAAAATACTGGTATCAATAAATCTAGTCTCTTTCATAACAACATTACAAACCTTTCAACCAATCAGGCAACTCAATATCAGATTCTTTTTGTTCTAAGTACGAAAGTAGTCCGTCTTTTGCCACTGCTTGGCCTACTCCTCCTGTTGCAATAATTTTCTCATAATTTGGTATTTCTATAAACCTTATAATCTTACTATTGCTTGACTCTTTTTCCCTATGTATAATATTAATACCATTATATTCTTTCCCTTTAAGGGAATTCAATAAAGTAGTATTATGAGTTGTTAACACAAGAGTAATTCGTCTCTGTCTTGCAATTTCTTGAATTTTTTCTAAAAATTTTATTGCCTTACTGTGGTGAATCCCATTATCAAATTCATCAATAACAATAATCGAATTATCTGGGTAAGTTAATACTGCTGTTGTGATAGCAATAACTGAGATAGTGCCATCAGATAACGACGTTGCTGGGATTTTTACGTTCTTATCTTCAATTTGCTCAATACATGTAAAAATTACATCACGATATGGAGCTGGTGTAACTGTAATAGATAAATCTGAGATCTTATACTCAGGTATTATATCAATTGTAGCTAATAGTCTATCCCATGCTTTTTTACGTTCTTTCAGATTTTCTATTGCTCGTTGAGTAATTCCAATAGGCAAAGATTTCTCATCAGTATATCTTTTATATCTTCTGACATCCAAATACAATCTATCCAGTACAGACGATAAATTACCCGCATTATAAGTAAGTTGTGAATTATCTCTACGTGCATAGTTTCGAATCATTTTGGAATCAATATTCAAAATAAACATTGAATTCAACACTTTTCTTACAATGTTTATTTCCTCAAATATTGTGATTTTTTTACTAGATATTTTGTCAATATCATTAATATTAAAACTATTCTCTCCTTTTTTAGACATATCTTCAATTAAATCATAAAAGTTAACTAACTGAGTGTTAGTCTCAATTCGGTTTTCATCTAATTGAGATAAAACAGATCGACTTCTATCCATTGTTATTCTAGGATTTTTCCCACGTTTTTTATTGTCATATTCAACACTTATATCCGCTATACTTTTTGAATTTTTCACTGTTTTATAAATAAGAGATTTTTCATTAGACTTTTTTTTATTTAATTCAAAAAGAGATTCCTCATCTACAAAAACTCTATCATTATCTTCAACCTTAAATTTGATAAAATAATCCAATTCATTCCCGTTGTTTTTCTCAATTGTACAACCTAAACCAAAAGTTTTTTTAGCACCTCGTAGACATCCTTGTGCCTCACCTCTAATTGGTAAAGTAACTTTACTTGAATTATTCAACGCATTTGTAAGCAATGTATCTCGACCAATCATTGACAAGATAGATAAAGCTTCAATAAGATTAGACTTCCCAGATGCATTTAATCCAATAATAGTAGTCAATTCTTCAACATAAAAAGTGTTTTGGCCTTCAAAACTTTTAAAATTTTCTATTTTTATATTTTTTAGCTTGCTAACCATATAATACCTCCTTACTATAAATATACAAAATTGAAAACACCACTTATTTTAAACCAACGCCAAACTCTCCCACACTATCCGGCGTATCACTAAACAAAGTCACATGTCCCATCTTGCGGTTGTGCTTCGCTTCTATTTTACCATACATGTGGAGGTGGGCGCTTGGATTTTCTGTGACATATTTTTCAGCGACCTCGACGTGTTGGCCGAGTACATTAAGCATAACGGCTGGTGCATGTAGTTTGATAGCAGGTAATGGTGCTCCCAGAACGCCAAGAATATGAGTATCAAATTGTGAGAAGTCGCAGGCTTCGATAGAGTAGTGCCCTGAGTTGTGTGGGCGTGGCGCAATTTCGTTGACGATGATGTCATCAGCTGTCACAAACATTTCCACGCAAAGGGTACCAGATAGGTTAAGCTGTTCAGCAATTCGCACTGCCATTGCTTTGGCTTTGGCTGCTAAACTTTCTGAAATTCGAGCAGGCACAATTGTTTTAGATAGGATGTTGTTACGGTGGATATTTTCCTGAACTGGGAAAACCGTCACGTCCTTGCCGTTACCAGACACGATGACAGAAATTTCAAGGTCAAAATTGACAAATTCTTCCAAAACGCAATCTGCTGAGTCTGCTAGCGCATAGGCTTCTGCCAAGTCTGCTTCTGAACGAATAACCTTTTGACCATGCCCATCGTAACCACCTGTCGCAGTCTTGAGGACATAGTTTTTCGATAGGTCGATATCTGCCAAATCTCGGCTTGAGGTTACAACCTTGTAAGGAGCCACTGTTACTTGAGCCTTGTTTGAGAGAAAGTCCTTTTCAAAAATACGATTTTGCGAAATGCGGAGTAGGTCTGTTCCTTGAGGGAGTTGCCCATCCTTGATAACCGCATCCAAACCGTTGGCATCGACATTTTCAAACTCATAAGTGAGAACATCGCAACGCTCAGCCAACTGACGGAGGGCATCTACATCGTTATAAGGAGCCACGATAATTTCCGCCACGCGAGAGGCTGGGCAATCAGCCGCAGGGTCCAGCACAATAACCTTGTGCCCCATGTAGATAGCAGAAATGGCCATCATCTGACCAAGCTGACCGCCACCGATAATTCCGATTGTTTTAGATGAGTTCATTTGTAGACTCCTCTGCGATTTTTCCTTGCTCTTCTGTGAAATCTGCCAATGCTGTCGCGATAGCCTGATCTTCTACTGAGAGGAGACGGAGGGCAAAGAGGGCAGCATTAGTCGCACCAGCTTCCCCGATAGCCATAGTCGCAACCGGTACGCCACCCGGCATTTGCACGATAGAGTAGAGTGAATCCACGCCACTAAGGGCACGCGATTTGACAGGCACCCCGATGACAGGAAGGGTTGTTTTCGCTGCGACCATACCTGGCAAATGGGCTGCGCCACCAGCACCGGCGATGATGACCTTGATGCCACGGCTACGAGCCTCCTCCGCATGTCTGAACATGAGGTCTGGCGTACGGTGAGCGGAAACAACTTTCTTTTCGTAGGCTACACCGAAGCGATCGAGGACTTCGGCGGTTTTTTGCATGGTTGCCCAGTCTGATTTTGAGCCCATGATAATGGAAATTACTGGTTTCATTTATTCTCCTTTTTTAATAATCGTCTATTGTAGTGCGGACGTAAGCGACCGCCTATGGCGTTCCATTACTAAAACTGGAGCCTAGGTCTCCAGTTTCCCGCTCCTAGCAGCAAAGCTGCTAGGAGTTCCACTACTGCGACGATTATCCTATAGTGGCTCGCTTTCGCTCGCAATAACAATTTTTGTATCTGTTAATCTTTTATTGCCTTGCTTCCGATATCTGTTCGGTAAAAGAGGCCTTCTGTTTTTTGTTGGGAGAGTTCTTGGTAGATGGTTTCTTGGGCTTCTTTTACGGTATCGTTCGTGGTGACGAGCATGTAGACACGGCCACCGTTGGATAGCAGTGCTCTGCTATTTTTCGAAAACTTAGCCCCGGCATAATAGGTGATGATGTAGCCATTGGTTTTTGCTGGCAATGCAACACCCTTTTCATAGTCTAGCGGGTAGCCGTTTGACGCGACAACTACGCCCAGAGTCACACCCTTGTCCGTCCACGTGATATTTGGCACCTTGCCATCTAGAATATCCGTAATATTTTGCGCAAAGTCAGATGTCAAACGAGGCAGGATAATCTGAGTTTCAGGATCTCCAAAACGAGAGTTGAACTCAATGACTTTCGGTCCATCAGCTGTTAAGATAAGACCTGCGTAAAGAACACCAAGATAAGGACGACCTTCTTTGATCATGCCTTCAAGAACTGGCTTGATAATCGTGTCAACTGCTATGTCAACCACACTCTGTGGCAAGTGAGGAACTGGCGCATAGGCACCCATACCACCTGTATTAGGTCCCTTATCGCCATCATAGGCACGTTTGTGGTCCTGAGCCGTTGGCATGATGTAGAACTTGTCCCCATTGACAAAGGCAAAGAGGGAGAACTCTTCTCCGTCAAGGAATTCCTCGATGACCACACGCGCACCTGAATCACCGAATTTATTGTCTAAGAGCATCTCATGAGCTGCTTCGACCGCTTGCTCGACTGTCTCAGCAACAACGACACCTTTTCCAAGGGCCAATCCATCCGCCTTGACCACGATTGGAGCGCCTTTCTCCTCGATATAAGCCTTGGCTTCCTCGAAATCTGAAAATGTGCCATAGGCTGCTGTCGGAACGTCGTATTTGACCATAATTTCCTTAGCAAAATCCTTGGACCACTCTAGCTCCGCTGCAGCCTTGGTCGGACCAAAGGCCTTGAGCCCAGCATTGTTAAAATCATCTACAATCCCAGCAGCCAGGGCATCATCTGGGCCGATAAAGGTCCAAGCAATATCGTTGGCCTTTGCAAAGTCAATTAACTTAGAATGTTCGGAAATAGAGATATTTACCAATTCCAAACCATCCAGAGTCATCCCATCATTCCCAGGAGCAACAAAAACCTTTTCTACCTCTTTTGACTCAAGCAACTTCTTAGCAATCGCATGTTCACGACCACCCGAACCGACAATAAGTAGTTTCATCTCACAACCTCTTTTGCGAATTATTTATTAACATTATACCACAAACGTTCGTTTTAATCTTATTTCACTCCGCATTTTTACGCAAAAAAGGAAAGAAACTGTTTTCTTCCCTTTTGTCTTCTTAATGTCTAAAATGTCTTACACCTGTGAAGATCATGGTCAAGCCGTATTTGTCAGCCGCTTCGATAGATTCTTGGTCACGGACTGATCCTCCAGGTTGAATAATAGCTTTAATGCCTGCTTTGGCGATTTCTTCCACGTTATCCGCAAATGGGAAGAAGGCATCGGAAGCAAGCACAGCGCCGTCAAGACGGTCTTTAGCTTGGTCAATAGCGATGCGAACAGAAGCCACACGGTTAGTCTGACCTGGACCAACACCCAGTGTCATGTGGTCGTTGGTTACAATGATTCCGTTTGATTTGACGTATTTAATAGCCTTCCAAGCAAACTCAAGAGCTGTCGCTTCTGTCTCAGTTGGCTGGCGTTTGGTCACCACTTGCCAGTCAGCTGGGCTTTCTTTGACCACGTCTTGGTTTTGCACCAGAAGTCCACCAACTACACCTGTGTATTCTGCTTCCACTTCGCTAGCCTCTTGAGCATCAAATGGCAAGGCAAGGATACGCAAGTTTTTCTTTTTATTAGTCAAAATGGCTAGCGCCTCATCCGTATAGCTTGGTGCGATGATGATTTCAAGGAAAACGCCGTGCATCTTCTCAGCTGTCGCAGCATCCACCTCACGGTTAAGAACAACGATACCACCAAAGATAGACACTGGGTCAGACTCATAAGCGTAGTCCCAAGCAGTCTCGATGTCATCAGCCTGACCGACTCCACATGGGTTCATGTGTTTGAGAGCTACAACCGTTGGGCGTTCTTTGAAATCGCGAATAATACGGATAGCAGCATCAGCGTCACGAATATTGTTGAATGACAATTCCTTACCGTTAAGCTGTTTGGCTGAAGCAATGGAGTAATCAGTCGGCAAAGCTTTTTGGTAGAAATCTGCATCTTGTTGAGGGTTCTCACCGTAACGCATAGCTTGTTTAAGATCATAAGTCAAGGTCAGTTTTTCTGGCTTACTTTCACCCACTTGAGCTGTGAAGTATTCTGCAATCAAGGCATCGTAAGCTGCTGTGTGACGGAAAACCTTAGCCGCCAAACGTTGACGCGTTTCGTAAGTCGTTTCACCATTGGCTGACAACTCGTCCAAAACCACTGTATAGTCAGCAGGGTCTACCACAACCGCCACGCTGGCATGATTCTTCGCTGCTGAACGAAGCATAGATGGCCCGCCGATATCGATATTCTCCACCGCATCAGCATAAGTCACATCTGGTTTGAGAATCGTTTCTTTAAAGGGATAGAGATTGACCACTACAAGGTCAATGAGCTCGATTTGATTGTCTTTGGCCGCTTCCAAATGACTATCCAAATCACGACGAGCGAGGAGTCCACCGTGGATATTTGGATGAAGTGTCTTAACACGACCGTCCATCATTTCTGGAAAACCAGTCACATCATCAATCGCAATGGTGTCCACCCCAGCAGTATCAAGGGCAACCTTGGTTCCACCAGTCGAGATAATCTCCCAACCAAGTTTTTTAAGTTCTTGGGCAAAGTCAACAATGCCCGCTTTGTCTGAGACGCTGATTAAGGCGCGTTTAGTCATGTTTTTTCCTTTCATTTTCAAACTCTCTACTTAGGCAATTTTCTTTTCATAAAGTATAGGGAGACGATTACCAAGACTCCCAAAATTACTGTCAGTAAAAATCTCCCCCAATAGGGAAACTCTGGGAAGAAGAAATTTACCAGTAAACGTAGAACTATTACCAAGCTAATCAAAGCAAATGTTTCCAACCATTTTTTCATTTATTTGTCCAACAATTCTCTAATAACCTCTGGATACAACTTGTACTCTGCATCATGAATGCGAGCTTCAAAACCGTCAATGGTATCATCAGCCAGTCGCGGTACACGTACTTGTTTGATGACCTTTCCTGTATCCACTCCAGAGTCCACCCAGTGAATAGTCACACCACTCTCAGCGACGCCAGCATTCCAAGCATCCTCAATCCCATGAGCTCCTGGAAATTCTGGCAGGTAGGCTGGATGAATGTTGATAATCCGACCTTCATAAGCCGCCAATAAGGTTGGCCCAACGATTTTCATATAGCCAGCGAGGCAAACCAAGTCAATCCGGTGTTCTTCCAAGAGTTCGACAAGGGCTGCTTCGTAGTCCGCCTTGTTGTCAAACTCCTTGAGTTCAAAAGCATAAGACAGGACACCGAGCTTGTCTGCCCGTTCGAGCACATAGGCATCACGATGGTCTGAAAAGACAAACTCCACTGGAAATTCTTCAGCAATCACCTGAAAATTTGAGCCGTTACCCGAGGCAAAAACCGCTATTTTTTTCATTTGATGATGACACTTTCGTTTTCTTTCTTGACAATACGACCAATTTCATAAACTGGTTCATCCAACAATTCCTTGACACGACTTACATTTTCAGGGCTAACTGCCAACATGAGGCCCACACCCATATTGAAGATTTCAAACATTTCTTCGTGCTTGATTTCACCGTATTTTTCAAGGGCTTTGAAAATCGGAAGGACTGGTACCTTGTCTTCTTCAATCTCAGCAGCCAAGTCAGCTGCAAACATACGTGGGACATTTTCGATAAAGCCACCACCTGTGATGTGGGCAATGCCGTTGACCAACTCTTCTTTGATGAGCGGTAAGACAGCCTTGACATAGATACGAGTTGGCTCAAGAAGGACTTCCTTGAGTTTCTTGCCTTCCAATTCTGGCAAGACTTCCTCACCTGTATAGTCGGCAAAGACACGGCGAACGAGTGAGTAACCATTGGAGTGAATTCCACTCGAAGCAAGTCCGAGAAGAACATCGCCTTCTGCCACCTTTGAGCCGTCTATGATTTGAGATTTTTCAGCTACGCCGACTGCAAAACCAGCCAAGTCGTAGTCATCTTCGCCATACATACCAGGCATTTCAGCTGTTTCCCCACCGATGAGTGCAGCGCCTGCCTGCACACAACCTTCTGCCACACCAGCAACCACTTGTTCTAGCTTAGCTGGTTCATTCTTGCCAGTTGCGACGTAGTCAAGGAAATAGAGGGGCTCCGCACCTGCAGCAATGATATCGTTGACACACATGGCCACACAGTCCTGACCGATGGTATCGTGCTTGTCGTACTTGATAGCCAGCATGAGCTTGGTTCCGACACCATCAGTTCCTGAAATCAAGACAGGTTCTTTAACCCCAGTCTTTGAAAGGTCAAACATACCACCAAAGCCACCCAGAGCTCCCATGACACCTGCACGCTCCGTACGAGCCACGTGCTTTTTAATCCTTTCAACAACTTCATAACCCGCTTCAACATCCACGCCAGATTGAGCGTACGCATTTTTATTTGCCATTTTATTTTTCCTTTTCTTTTTTTGGGAAAGATTGCGACGTATTTTTAGATAAACAATTATTTTATCTAAAAATACTAGTCAGGTCTCTAGCTTTGGTCCCATAGGAGAAAGCGTCTACTGACAAATGCTTTAGCTTTTAGTCAGTAGTGAGACGTGGGGCATAAGCATTCTTATTTGTCATTTTATTCATTCCTTTTCTTTAATGGAGAGTCTTTATCCGTCTATTTGTAAAAACTAGTCTTTTCTTCCAAACTTCGACGATAGTCTTCTTCATAATCGTAGAGAGGTGTTGGGTAGTCACCGTCAAAGTAAGCGACACAGAGACCACCATTTGGCGCATCTGTTTCAATACCAATTGAATCAATCAACCCCTCAACAGAAAGATAAGTCAGACTGTCCGCACCAATGATTTGGCGCGTTTCTTCGACCGTATGATTAGCCGCAATCAGCTCCTGACGTGTCTGGATATCAATCCCGTAGAAACATGGATAAGCTAGCGCTGGACTACCAATAGCAACGTGAACTTCAGTCGCACCCGCTTCTTTCAAGAGCTGAACGATACGACGAGAGGTTGTTCCACGTACAATAGAGTCATCAATCATAACCACACGCTTGCCTTTCACAACACCAGAAACAGCAGATAGTTTCATCCGCACCCCTTGC
Source organism: bacterium (assembly GCA_905221245.1). Lineage (GTDB taxonomy): Bacteria > Bacillota > Bacilli > Lactobacillales > Streptococcaceae > Streptococcus. The sequence continues at coordinate 30,893 of CAJNCK010000006.1, read as the reverse complement.
TCCCTCAATTCTTGAGTTGGTTGGATAAAGGTACGTTGGGTGTATTGGTTCTTGATGAGGCCCATTTCATTTGGTAGCCCGGACTCTTCAGCAAAGCCCATAGCCGCGCTGAGGGAAGAATTGGGCACACCAACTACGATATCCGCCTCATGCTTGAATTCACGCGCCAATTGGGCACCCATACGTTTACGTGCCGTATGGACATTAACGCCATGGATATTAGAATCAGGGCGAGCAAAGTAGATATACTCCATAGAGCAAATCGCCAACTGGGTATCATCTGTATAGCTGTCATACTGGATGCCCTTGTCATCAATAATCACAATCTCACCTGGCTTCAAATCACGAATCCATTCAGCACCAATAACCTCAAAAGCACAGGTTTCAGAGGAAACAACCACCGCTCCGTTAGCCATTTTCCCGATAGAAAGCGGACGGAAGCCATTAGGGTCAAGAGCCGCAATCAACTTGTCTTCAAACAGCAAGATATAGGCAAAACCACCTTTAACTAGACTGAGCGCCTCCTTGATTTTGCCCATCAAGTTCGGATTATGACTGCGACGAATGAGATGAGCCAAAATTTCCGAGTCCGAAGTCGCGCTGAAAATTGCTCCTCTTTGTTCCAATTCTTTCTTGAGAGAGGCTGCATTGGTCAGATTCCCATTATGAGCCAAGCCAAACTGCATATCGTGAAAACGGAAGAGGAAGGGCTGAATGTTATCTACAGAAGCTTCGCCAGCAGTCGCATAACGTACATGCCCAATCGCACCAGTTCCTGTCAATTTATCTAAGTTAGCAGGATTTCTGAAGACTTCTGATAGAAGACCCATGTCACGATGGCGCTTCAATTGTCCCTGATCGTTGGAGAGGATTCCTGCCCCCTCCTGACCACGGTGCTGAAGACTGTGGAGCCCAAAATAGGTCAATTTAGCAGCATCTGGATGCCCCCAGATACCGAAAACACCACATTCTTCATTAAGAGATTTTACTTCGTATGTCATTTTATATACCTAATTTTTATTTGTGTAGCGCCAAGAGCTAAATCTACATGACTTTTACATTACTGATACTATCTATTAGAACATCTGCAAGTCTTATTTTCCAGTAAAGTATTTAACCGCTGACGCGAACAGGTGCTGGTCTTTATTGCCTGGGATGTTTTGGAAAAGACCGTCTTCATAACGTTCTGAGTGGCCCATCTTACCGATGATTTGACCATTCTTGCTGGTAATTCCTTCGATGGCATGGACAGAACCATTTGGATTGTACTTAGAATCCATACTTGGTTTGCCTTCGAAGTCCACGTATTGGCTAAAGATTTGTCCATTGTCACGGAGCTCTGCAAATTCCTCAGCTGTCACGACAAACTTCCCTTCACCGTGCGAAACAGGAATAGCATGGATATCGCCCACTTGCACTCCAGCAAGCCATGGTGAGTTAGTATTGGCAATGCGAGTTTCTACCATCTTGGCCACGTGTTGGTTGGCATCATTGTAGAAGAGGGTTGGGCTAGTACTGTTAGCATCTTCAAAGTTCCCGTATGGAAGAAGACCTGATTTTACGAGAGCTTGGAATCCATTACAGATACCGATAATCAAGCCACCACGGGCGATAAAGCTATCAATAGCTACACGCACTTTTTCATTGAGCAGAATATTGACAATAAACTTAGCTGAACCATCTGGCTCGTCCGCAGCTGAGAAACCACCTGCAAAGAAGAGGATATTAGCCTTGCCGATGTTGTCAACCATGGTTTCAACAGACTTGACAATGGCTTCTTCATTCAAGGTCACGAATGGCACCAAGTTGACCTCTGCACCTTCTTTTTCAAAGGCCTTAGCTGAGTCATATTCCGAGTTGGTTCCTGGAAAGACTGGGATGTAAACCACAGGTTTTTCAACCTTTTCTTTGGCTTGGATTACTGTGTTAGTAGCGACAGCTGGAACTTCTACTAGTTCTTTGGCTTGAGCAAATTCTGTTGGGTAAACTTCTTCCAGTTTTCCTTGGAAGGCACTGTCAAGCTTGTGTCCATCTAGCTTCACACCGTTGACAAGGAGTGTAAAGTCTGCACTTGTTTGACCGATTTTCTCTACTCCAGCAATTTCTTCAGGAGAAGTAAAGACAAATCCACCTAATTGTGCTGTCAAAGCCATTTCTAGTTCAGGCAAGGTTACCTCTGTACCAATATGATTTCCAAAAGTAGCAAGTGCCAAACTTTCAAGCACACCACCGTATTTAACAGCTGAAGCTGCTGTTACTTTGTGAGCCTTTTGAAGGGCTTCAAACTGAGCAAAATTTTTCTTAATCAAGTCAAAATCAATCTCTGCAGCAAGAGCTTGACCTGGGATGTAGTAGATGTTTTCCCCAGCAGTCTTGAACTCAGGAGAAAGTACCTTACGGCTATCTGCTGTCGTTACCCCAAAAGCGACCAAGGTTGGCGGTACTGTCAATTCTTCAAAAGTACCAGACATGGAGTCCTTACCACCGATAGATGGCAAACCAAGCTGAATTTGTGCCTCGATAGAGCCTAGAAGAGCTGCTACTGGCTGACCAAAACACTCAGCTTGTTTGTCCATGCGCTCGAAGTACTCTTGGTAAGAGAAGCGAGCCTTAGACCAGTTGGCACCAGCAGCAACCAAACGAGCAGTTGCTTCGATCACCGCATAGGCAGCACCGTGGTATGGAGACCATTCTGCCACATAAGGGTTGAATCCTTGAGCCATGACTGACGCAGTATGAGTCACACCGTGTTGAACTGGTAATTTCTGCACAGATGCCTCAGTTGGTGTGAGTTGGTAACGACCACCAAGTGGGTGATTAACCGTTGAACGACCAACAGAGCAGTCAAAGATGGTTTGCAAGCCTTTTTGACTAGCGTGGTTCAAGTCAGATAGAACCTCAAGAGTATCTGCTTCAAGTGTGTTAGTGCTTGTTGTGCGTTCTTCTGGGAGTTTGACATCCTTGTCCACAACCTTAGCATCGACGACCACACGCACACCATTGGTGTCAAGGAAACGACGCTCCAAATCCACGATTGTCTCACCATTCCAGTGCATAACCAGATTTGGTTTTTCCGTCACTGTCGCAACCACAACAGCGTCAATATTCTCTTTGTTACATTCTACAACAAAGGCATCTACGTCCTCAGGACGAACCACGACTGCCATCCGTTCTTGTGATTCAGAGATGGCAATTTCTGTACCATTCAAGCCTTGGTATTTAAGAGGCACTTTATTAAGGTCGATTTCAAGACCATCTGCCAATTCACCGATAGCCACACAGACACCACCAGCGCCAAAGTCATTTGATTTCTTAATAAGACGTGTCACGTCCCTATTACGGAAAAGACGTTGAATCTTACGTTCTTCGATGGCATTCCCTTTTTGAACCTCAGCTCCAGCAGTCTCTACAGACTCAACTGTTTGAACCTTAGAAGACCCTGTCGCACCACCGACACCATCACGTCCAGTCTTCCCACCGAGGAGAATAATCACATCGCCCGCTTCAGGTTTTTCACGGACAACGTTTCCCTTAGGAGCAGCACCGACAACGGCACCAAGCTCCATGCGTTTAGCTACAAAGCCTGGGTGGAAATATTCACGAACGTAAGTCGTTGCAAGACCAATTTGATTTCCATATGAAGAATAACCATGAGCCGCTGTTTTAGAAATGACTTGTTGTGGCAATTTCCCAGCGCGAGTTTCCGAAATTGGTGCTGTAATATCACCCGCACCAGAGATACGCATGGCTTGGTAAACGTAGGAACGGCCTGACAACGGGTCACGAATGGCTCCACCGATACAAGTAGCCGCTCCACCAAATGGCTCAATTTCCGTTGGGTGGTTGTGGGTTTCGTTTTTAAACATGAGGAGCCAAGGTTCCTTGACACCATCAACATCCACTTCGATTTCTACTGAGCAAGCATTGATTTCATCTGACACTTCCATATCATCCAAACGTCCATTAGCACGCTCATAACGACCGAAAATAGTCGCCATATCCATCAAGGTTTGCGGTTTTTCAGAACGCCCCAACTCATCGCGCATAGCGATATATTTGTCATAGGTTGACTGCAATTGCTTTTGAAATTTAGAAGCTGAAAAGTCGATGTGTTTCAACTCTGTCTCAAAAGTCGTGTGACGGCAGTGGTCAGACCAGTAAGTGTCCAAAACCTTAAGTTCTGTTTCCGTCGGCACGCGCCCTATTGACTTGAAATAGTCTTGGATAAAGAGCAAATCATCCACTTCCATAGCCATCCCTTGCTCAGCCTTGTAGCGGGCAAAGTCTTCTGCCCTATAGCTTTCAAAGAAAGTCAATTTGGGAATGGTCTTGTCTGACTCTGAAAATTCCTGCTTGGCAATCCCAGTCTTGATGTCCTTGAAACGAGAATCAACTGGATTGAGCAAGTAGTTCTTGACCGCTTCTAACTCAGTCGCATCAATGTCTTTATTAACCAAGTACAGTTGGGCTGTGTTGACTGTCACGTCACTCGAACTTCCCAGCAAAAGCAAGGCTTCCTGTGAAGAAGCTGCACGCTGGTCAAATTGCCCAGGTAGACTTTCAATGGCAAAGAAAGCATAGTTAGCAAGATCCGCCTGCACAGTCGCTTCGTCCAAGACATGGTCTGTCACTTGCTCAGAGAAGATGTGTTTCTCTGCAGACGCAAACAGGTCCTCTGCCAAGTCAAATACATCATACACTTGCACGATGCGAATACTTTTCAAGCTTAACAGTCCCAAGTTGTGCTGGAGTTCTCTAACCAAACTCTCTGACTTGACCTGAAAATCAGCCTTTTTTTCAACAAAAATACGTTTATCCATCAATCCTTATTCCTTTATTTCAGCTCTTGCAATATCCCCAACGACCTTGAGGTTGTTATTTCAATTCCTGCAACTTTTCCCAAACAATCTCGTAAACGTCTGTTAGCTCTCCCAATCCCCTACGGAGTGAAAAGGTCTGGGGGACCTTTTCAGCCTGAGTCCTTTTAGTTGAGAGACGAAGGTTTTCCGTTGCAAACAGATTATTTCAAACCTTGCAGCTTCTCCCAAACAACTTCATAAACATCGGTTAATTCACCTAGCCCCCTACGGAAAACATCCTTATCCATGTGGTTGCCATCCGCATCCCACAAACGGCAGTTATCTGGTGAAAATTCATCTGCTAAGATAATCTTGCCATCCTTGTCAAAACCGAACTCTAGCTTAAAGTCAATCAACTTAAGCCCAATCTCAGCAAACCAAGTTTTCAAAAGTTCATTGATTCGACGAGTTTCTTCCTTCAAGTAGGCAATCTGCTGGTCATCCGCAATCTGTAGGAATTTCACATGCTCATCATTGATGAATGGATCATCCAAATCATCATTTTTATAGTAAAATTCGACAATCGGAATCTCCAAGGCGATTCCCTCATCCACACCAAAACGTTTTGAAAAGGAACCAGCCGTGTAGTTGCGAAGCACGACTTCCAAAGGAATGATTTCCACCTTTTTATTGAGTTGTTCCGTATCTGAAAGTTTCTCCACAAAGTGAGTCGCCACACCAGCCGCATTTAATTTCTCAAAAATAAAAGATGAAATCTGATTATTCAACACTCCCTTACCTGCAATCTGCTCCTTCTTGACACCATTGAAAGCAGTCGCCTGGTCCTTGTAAGTTGAAATAATAAGATTTTCATCCTCAGTTGTATAGATATCTTTAGCTTTTCCCGAATAGATCAATTGTTTTGACATTTTAAAGTTCGCCTTTCGTATTACTTGAGCACATTCTACCATAAAAAACCTAAAATTACAAGAATTTAACCGAATAAATAACGTAGTAACCTCAAAAATCATAAAGAAAAAACCGCAAGAAAAAGATTTCTCACAGTTTTAAAATCATTTAACTCTAAAAACACGAACATTACTCTTTGTTCAAAAATTGATCCAAATAATAACGTAGGTAACTTTTCTTGCCCGTAATCATCTGCAGACGACCTTCCACCCCATATCGAAGTTTTTCAGCCTGCTCAGAAGTTAGATTAGTCTCCGCCTCGATTTTAAAGAAATTCCCTTTCTCAGTCTTAGTAGCTGTCGTATCAATACTTGTAATAGTAGAATCTAGGAAAAGTTGATTCTTGGCATCATGAGTCGTCGTATAGCGAACAGAATCACCGACCTTGATCCTTGCTACATCCTTTGAACTAAGATAGGCTATGAGTTTGGCTTTCCCTTCTCTTTCCAAAGATGGATAGAGTTGGGCTAGTAGAGCCCCCTCTGCAACCATGGTAGAATCACTGGTCTCAGGATTAAGATGAAGCACCCCATCCTCACTCGCCGTAATTTTCCCCTTGTCTAAAAGATTTCCCTGTACCTTCTTACCTAACTCCACCTCCAAGATTTTCTGGTCTAGAAGGGTCAATTCCTGACCAACTTTTGCCAAGTGTTGGGATTTGAGAGACTCCAATTGACTGCTTAAGCCTGACGCATAGGCTTGTTGGGCACCCGAACCTGCATACTGAATACGGTAAGTAGCAAGACTGGATTCTAACTGAGAGAGCTGCGCTTCAACCTGCGCAACAGCCTGAGATTTTGCTTGGGGATTTTCCTCGCCCTGAGACTTGTAGGACTGATAGAGAGAGTAGGCTAGATTCTGACTGGCCAAGGAAGCGCCTGTTTCAATAGCTGACTTAGCTGTCTGGTAATCGCGAATTTTAGCCTCTGTTTGACTGATGAGGTTCCCGATTTCGGCTTGAGTCTGACTAGCTGCTGCGTTCTGGGACGCGATGGTCTCATTTTGTTGCGATGTACTAGCCCTAAGACTGCCTGCTTGACTGATGTAGTCGCGAAAGGTGGCTTGGTAGCCAAACTTATCCTCCTCTGGAAAGTGGTTCTCCCCTTCTTGCAAGCTCTTCTGCAAATACTCCAATTGCTTTTTTTGATCCTTGAGCATGTCCAACTGACTGGCATAAGACTCCGCTTGGACACCCTCTGCCCCTTCCTGATATTGAACTAACAGTTCTCCCTTTTTAACCAGCTTATTTTCTTCCAAATGATTGACAAGCATACGATTGTTGCTAGTTGACTGGATATTTGCAAGGATACGACTAGGCTCGACAGTAGCTCTAGTAGACAAACTCATCTCCTTCTCTGCCAAAGTTGCAAAGCCAAGTAAAAACACGAGCAGAAGGGACATGGGTACAATCACCCGACTGGAAAAATTATGGTAACGACGATTATAAAACTCCGCACTTTCTAAAAATTCTGGTTTCATCCTCTCCTCTTTCTAGCTATTCACCAAATGGGCGTAAAATCCACCCTGTGCAAGCAAATCAGCATGATTTCCTTCTTCAACAATCTTGCCCTGATCCAAGACAACAACCTTCTCTGTCCGCTCAGCAATGGTCAAGCGGTGAGCAATGAAAATCAAGGTCTTGTCTAAAGCCATAAGATTATCGACAATTCGCTTCTCTGTCAAAATATCCAAACTGCTGGTCGCCTCATCCAAAATCAAGACCGGTGCATCTGTCAAGAGAGCACGCGCCAGAGCAATTCTCTGACGTTGACCACCTGAAATCCCTGCTCCATCCGAAGTCAATTCTGTTTGGTAATTCAGGGGCATCCGCTCGATATCCTCCCGAATCTCTGCCAACTCAACCGCCCGTAAGATATCTTCCTGAGTCGTCCCCTCCTTGGCTCCCAAAAGAAGATTGTCCAAAATCGTCCCGTTAAAGACATAAGGCTGTTGAGGCAGATAGTTAATGTACTGGCGCAGGGTCTTTTTATCAATCTGATTGAGATTGACACCACCCAGACTAATCTCTCCCTGACTTGGGTCGTAAAAATTAACCATCATCTTGGCCAAGGTCGTCTTACCTGACCCTGAAATCCCCACAAAAGCCACCTTAGACCCTTGGGGAACGGTTAAATTGATATCCGACAAGACATCTCGACCATAGCCATACTTGTAGGAAACCTGCTTGAAGGTCATCTCTCCCTTCATCAAGCTCAGATCCTCAACTGTTTTCTTCTCCTCAAACTCAGAAGCTACCAGATAAACCTCATTCAGACGGTTATTGGCAACCTGCGCTGTCTGAAGCTTGGTTTGCAGATTGATGATATTTTCCAAAGGATTGGTAAAGTAAACAAGCAAGGTATTATAGGTAATCAACTGTCCCAAACTCATCTTGCCATCCATGACCAGAACAGCTCCCATCCAGAGAATGCCGACATTGAGTAAGAGATGGGCAACTTTTTTCAGAGCCTTTTGCTGACTCTCTGCCCGACTATAGGTAAAGGATTTTTTCAGATAATCCACAAATTCCTTGTCAATCTTTTGATATCGTGAACTTTCACTGGTCAAAGACTTGATAGTCTCAATACCGTTGATGTCCTCAATGATAGAAGAAGACAGAACCGCATTGGCTTCCATGGTGTCCCGATTCATCTTTTCAAACGGCTTCATAAAGGCAAAGATAATCACTGTGTAGATCGGAAGTGCCAATAAGGTCATGAAAAAGAGATTGGTATTTTGTGAAAATAAAACAAGAGAAATAATGACAACCGTTGACACATCTAGGAAAATCGAAAGAATGGTCGAAGCCAGCGCATCAATGATACTATTAGCATCCGTAAAACGAGACACGATTTCCCCTGTACGACGTGTCGCAAAGAAGGACATAGGCAGGTGAAAAACATGCTTGATATAGGATAAAATCACATCAATCGATAAGCGTTGCCCCAAAACAAGTAAGAGATACTCCTGAGCGTAAGACAAGATCTGCTGAAGAATATAAACAATCACCAGCCCAATAGAAATAATCCCCAGCGTCGAACGCATCTGATCTGGCACATAGGTATCGATGATAGACTGCAGATAATAAGAACCCACAATGTTAATCAAGGTTACCAAGAGTGTTGACAAAACGATATTGGCAATCAAGCCACGCTGCTTCACTAATATAGGAATAAAAGAGAGCAGGCCATTCTTTTGATCCTTATGAGGCTTGTAGTCTGGACTAGGTGCCATAAACAGAGTCACCCCTGTCCATTCTTCCTCAAAACGCTCACGTGGCAGTTTGGTCAATTTCACCCCAGGATCTGGGTCGGCAATATGAATGCTATCCTTATCCTGCCCAGTCACCACATAGTAGTGGAGCAATTTTCCTTCCTTAAGCACATGGGCAACAAAAGGAAAGGTCAAATCTGGTAAGCCAAAGAGCGTCATATCCGCCTTAATGGCTCGCGTCTCAAAACCAATCTCCTCTGCCACCTTGACCAAGCCCAAGGCCGTAGTCCCATCCATGGTCGTCTTGGCCAATTCTCGCAAGTGAGCCAAAGAATAGTAGCTACCATAGTAGCCAAAAACCATAGCCAATGAAGCTACACCGCAGTCCATCTGATCCACCTGCGGACGATAGTGACGTTTCCCAAATTTCATATTCATCTCCTTTTCCTAAACTCATCTGATAACAACTATCTTACCCCAATCCCCAAACAAAAACTGGACTTCCTTCCCAAATGCGCCTATCTACCTCCCAAATGCACTTTTTGGATAAAAAATAGGCAGAACAAACGTCCTACCTACTAAAAATATGGTATGAAAGGAAATTGATGTTTTACTGTCCCCCTAGGCAAGCTTGGGACAAATAAATCATTGATAGTAACCTTTACGACATCCTATTTAAAGTTACTGCTATTTCTAAGCCACCTCTGGTATGATCTATTCATAGTCAGAATAGATAACACCGTTCTAAATTACGATTCATAGTTACTCCTTTTTTTGATTCGTTACTATAAGACACCTATTCCCTATAGAGCGTCTACTACCTCAAATTTATCCATTCTTTTTTTCTTTACTTCTGTATAAAAGAATGAAGACCATCATAAATAATGCAACCGTGGGTATATTGAAACTATCAAACCAAGTAGGTAAAGATACTTTATTTATGTCAGCTACTAATCTGATGATTATATAAGACATTGAACTCAGTAATACTATAATTTCAGGCCAAACTTTCAGTATTGATTTAACAAATTTCATATTAAACTCCAATGTGATGCATTCTTAGATTCTACCCTAACCATTTTCAGCACAGACTAACAAGTCATTCTTAGCTACTTACTCTACTTGCTTTTTATTGACCTTATATCCTAGATAAAAGAGTCCAAATAAAACAGGGTAAATTTCTGGATAAAATAGGGTATTGATTGGATTTTTCAAAATCAAATACGTTGCGATGTAGATTATGAGCGATACGGTAAAATACCCCTCAGCAAAACCTAATAAGAATTGTTTCATGGTAGACTCCTATTTACTAAAAAACAATCTACCATCTTTTTATCCACCTCGTGATGCCGACTGATAACCATTATACGCACCCCAAGCTAATAGTCCGACAGCCAAAATACCACCACCAACCAAAAGTAACACTCCTCCACCATCAACTTCTTGTAATTCAATATCACTTAACGTAGTATAATTTTGTTCAATAGTTTGTAAATTTGACATATTTAACCTCCATTTTAATAATAAAAATTAGTTTTCTTTTAATACACCAATAATAATCATCAATACACTCATAACAAATGCAGATAACAGTCCTTTAGTAGTACTATTGAAAAAAGGTCTATCAAAAACATAATAATTATATGCAGACAATCCTAAACCAACGGCAGTCACCACAATTGTAATAACGAGTAGTATAATCCAAAATGTTTTCTTGCTCATATTTATCAAATACTATGGATGAGTAATATAGTAGAATGTTTTACCAGCAGCTTCACCAGCTTGGTAAATCCCCCAGCCAATCGCAATACCCAAAGAGACTACCTCCCAAGCAATTCCCCCATCCACATTCACCAACTCTTCTTCTGTAAGAGCTACAAAGTTCTGTTCCATTTTGTCAAAATTTGTCATCTTTTTTCTCCTCAATTTATATATATTTTTATATGTTTAATGTTTATCCTCTAAGCCACTTAAATAGCCAAGTTGGATAAATAACTTAAATAATCATTTCTAATCTCCTTCCTTTTCTTCTTACTTATTTATTCGAAAAAGAATTCGAAAACGTACAACCAAATTAAATTTTATTTAAAAAATAATTTAATATACCATGAATAGAAAATTGGTAAATACATGAAGCAAACTCCTTTCCTTTTCCTCTTACTTATCTATTCGAAAAAAATTTCGAAAATGTACAACTAAATTAAATTTTATTTAAAAAATAACTCAGTGAGCCATGGGTAGAACATTGATACAAACATGAGCTAGGCTCCTTTCTTTTTCCCTTTTACTTATCTATTCGAATTTTTTATTAAAACAAATAATTGTAAATTGTTTCGCCAAACTTCTGGCCTGCCCAATAAATAGGACCTAAAATTAATGTCCCTAAAGCATAAATCCCAACTACTCCAACTATGAAAATTAATACTTTTACAGGAATTGACTGCAAACTGTAAAAATTCTCTACCCTAGTAATCCAACTTTCTATTATGCGTTCCATTGGCGCTCTTCCTTCCCTGTTAACGTCCACGACGCTTAGCATGTACTCCTGAAGCACCATCTACCGCACCCAATAAAATGTTCCTGCAATTGCGACTCCTCCAACTACTACCAGACCAAACAACAAGCCTCCTTCTACATCGGCCAATTCCTCATGACTCATTACATGAAAACTATCTTCCATATTTTTAATTTGTTCCATCTTATTCTCCTTTTTTGATTATTAACGATTGAAGAAGGTAGTTATTTGTGTTTCATTTTTCATATATGCCATTCATTGTTGTAGATAAACTTTACTCTCTAAATCTTATCTTCTAAAAAATGGGGTTCCAATAAATACACCGCGTAACAATAGACCTGTAATTAGACCCCGTTGGTAACTTGCCTCACTACCACCCACCAGCAAGGCTAAGTCGCTTTCCTTTAATACCTTAACAGTATACTTATCATTCATTTCATTCATCGCTTATCCTCCTAAAAACCTAAACCTCTACGAAATCCAAGGCACCAATCTGCAAGGGTCTTTGCCCAATTTTCTCCACCTTGAATATCGGTCAATTCTTCCGAAGTTAGCTCAACAAATCCATAGTGATGTTCTTTCATTATTTTATTCCTTTCTTTTTTCCTCTCACTTATTTATTCGAAAATACACAACTAAATTAAATTTTATTTAAAAAATAATTTAATGTACCATGAATAGAAAATTGGTAGATACATGAAGCAAACCCCTTTCTTTTTCCTCTTACTTATCTATTCGAAAAAAAGTCAAAAAAATAAGAATATCAGAAAATTTTCCGACATTCTTATTGATAAACTCATCCAAGTCTAACAGATATTAGACATTGAGATGTTTTTTAAGGGTTCTTCTGGCTGTTCGTGATACGGGGAAGTGCAAGCCTTCTAACAAGGTCACTTCTGTGGCAGTCATCTCTTCAATAGCCTGTAAACTGACTAAAGTATTGCGATTGGCATAGACAAAGTAATCTTTTTCAGCCTTAGTAGCGATATCCTTGAGACTGCCGTAAATGGTCTTGATAGAATGATTGGCATAATAGACCTTGATACGATGGGATTCCACTGAGGTTTCAAAGGCTAAAATCTCATGATAGGGCAGAGTAAAGCCCCGTCTTCCCTCAAAACTATAGGTGAAGAGACGCATATTTTCCCTCTTGTCCACTGCCAGTACATAGTCCAGACAGCGCTCCAGCTGATGACGATAATCCTCCTCAGGCTGATCCTTGGAAATAAAATCCAAGGCAGACAAGTGATAGCGAAAAGCTAGAGGCAAGGCCTCCGAGTGTGTGGACACAAAGACAATACTTGTAAAGGGATCTCGCTCCCGAACCTGTTGAGCAACCTGAAAGCCCCGTTCACGCTCTCCATCAATCTCTAAATCTAATAAATAGAGCTGATAATGGTCAAAATACTGAGAATACTTTTCAACGTCCCCATAGTTTTTGGCAATATCAATTTCCAATCTTAAATTGCGAGAGCGACCAATATCTAGTAAAGTCTGCTCTATACGCCCCTGCTGAACTCTATCGTCTTCCAAAACTAAAATTCTCATTCCTTTCCCCCTCGTTTCTCATCCTTAAATGGCAATTCTAAATCTTGTCTAAAAGTCGTCTCTCCTAGCTGGGTATCTAAGTTTAAATCATAATGAAAAACCATATCCTCCAAGGTCGCTAAACCCAGTCCACTGTGGTTTCCCTTGGTAGAGTATCCCTTTTGACTAAGAATGCTGGGATTTAGCTCTTCTTTCTTACGAGTGTTTTCAATGATAAAACGGACACTCCTATCTCCTGCCAATAAAGCAACCCGAATCTGCGGATTTTCAGCCTCACTGGCTGCCTCTAAGGCATTTGTCGTGAGGATAGAGAGGATACGGATAGCCTCCAACATCGGCAATGCCAGCTCTTCTACGACCCCCACCGTCTCCAAACTAAAATGAATTCCCTGATTATCTGCCACAATCATGGCTTTTGCCAAGGTATTGCGAATGGCTATATCATGGATATTATGAAGATTAAAGGCCGTGTAATCCGCCTTCCTCAGCTTTTCATTGGTCTTTAGAAAGACATCTCGATAGATGGTAGAAACTTCAGTCATGTCTTGATTCGCTATAGCAGGCTCCATGCTGGCGACAATCCCCGCAAAATCATGACGGAAACCTCGAACCTCATCATAGAGATGACCCAGCTTGTCCACCATCCCTTGCAAGGAACGATTTTCTTCTTCCTGTCTCTGAATGGTCTGCTCATCACGATAAACCTGCTCCAGATGCTTGATGTAAAAGAGCCAAGAGAAAAAAAGAATGAAAATCAGGAGAGAAATGGTCGTATCAAAACGAACGTAGAAAGAACTATTTCTATTAGTCATAAACGAAGAGAATATCCTAAATACAGTCAGAGGTAAGATAATGAAAAAACTCTTATGATAGTGGGGTTTGAAAGCATCTGAAAAGAATAAATCCAAATCCAAAGACCAACGCTTCATCATAACTACTGTTAGTACGATAGCTAATAGGGAAAAAGAAGAGTTAACAATCCCATTTCCTACTTCTGATAGCATATCTATATCTAGCATCCGAATATAGAACAATACCAATAAATAACGAATACTCTGATAAAAACTAAAAAGATAGAGCGAAAGAAATAAAGACTCCCCCTTTTTCTTCCCTTTCATATAGAAAATAAGGTAAAAAAAGATTAAAACTTCCAAATACATGATTTCAAAAAAAGTTTTACCAGCTATTGCTTGCATCATTAGTAAATAAACTATGTATCTCTTTTTACGAAATTCCGGTGTAATTTGGTAACCTAGATAGATTGGAGGAACTATAATGGAGACTATCAACAATAAAGCAAATAGAGTTTCCTTAATAAAAGTCAAAATCATACTATCCAATCACGCTCTCCATCAATCTCTAAATCCAATAAATAGAGCTGATAATGGTCAAAATACTGAGAATACTTTTCAACGTCTCCATAGTTTTTGGCAATATCAATTTCCAATCTTAAATTGCGAGAGCGACCGATGTCTAGTAAGGTCTGCTCTATCCGTCCCTGCTGGACTCTATCGTCTTCCAAAACTAAAATTCTCATTCCTCTCCCCCTCGTTTCTCATCTTTAAATGGCAATTCTAAATCTTGTCTAAAAGTCGTCTCTCCTAGCTGGGTATCTAAGTTCAAATCATAATGAAAAACCATATCCTCCAAGGTTGCTAAGCCCAGTCCACTGTGGTTTCCCTTGGTAGAGTATCCCTTTTGACTGAGAATGCTGGGATTCAGTTCTTCTTTCTTACGAGTGTTTTCAATGATAAAACGGACACTCCTATCTCCTGCCAATAAAGCAACCCGAATCTGCGGATTTTCCGCCTCACTCGCTGCCTCTAAGGCATTTGTCGTGAGGATAGAGAGGATACGGATAGCCTCCAACATAGGCAAATCCAGCTCTTCGACAACCCCCACCGTCTCCAAACTAAAATGAATTTCCTGATTATCTGCCACAATCATGGCTTTTGCCAAGGTATTACGAATGGCTATATCATGGATATTGTGGAGATTAAAGGCTGTGTAATCTGCCTTCCTCAGCTTTTCATTGGTCTTTAGAAAGACATCTTGATAAATGGTAGAGACCTCAGCCATGTCTTGATTAGCTATGGCAGGCTCCATACTGGCGACAATCCCTGCAAAATCATGACGAAAACCTCGAACCTCATCATAGAGATGACCTAGCTTTTCCACCATCCCTTGCAAGGAACGATTCTCATCTTCCTGTCTCTGAATGGTCTGCTCATCACGATAAACCTGCTCTAAGTGTCTGATATAAAAGAGCCAAGAGAAAAAGAGAATGAAAATCAGGAGAGAAATGGTCGTGTCAAAACGAACGTAGAAAGAACTATTTCTATTGGTCATAAACGAAGAGAATATCCTAAATCCAGTCAGAGGTAGGATAATGAAAAAACTCTTACGATAGTGGGGTTTGAAAGCATCTGAAAAAAATAAATCCAAATCCAAAGACCAACGCTTCATAATTTTACAACATAGAAAGATTGATAATAAATCAAATATAGATATATATAAAGTAGAAAACGAATCTACGAAACAACAATGCTCACCAGATAATACACGAATCCAAATTGTCAAAAATAAATAACGAATACTTTGAAAGAAGAGAAAAAGATACAGAGAAAGAAAAAGAGATTCCCCTTTTCCCTTGTGCAATACTAATAAAAAAATACAGTAAAAGAAGAGAAGAACTCCTATATGAAATAATTCTCCAAATGTTTGACGAGCAGATAAACTAATTAAAAATATAAGTATCCAATAACGTTTTTTATAAAATTCTGGGGAAATTTGAGCACCCAAATAAATAGTAGGCACCATGGTTGAAACGACTACCAACAGAATATATAGCACAGAAACTAAGAATTCTAAAATAATCATAGAATAAAACGACTCCTAATTTATTTAAGCGAAATAATATTTATCTCCCCGATACAACTCTCTAGTTTTTCATACTTTCTGAAAAACAATACATCCACAAAAGGCTTTAGTTTCTTTTAAAATACAAGAAATCTAAAGCCTCTTGAAAATGATTTGCACGTTTTAATTTTATATTCGTTGTGAAGATTGCTTATCTATTTATTTTACCACAAGAACCTTGTAATATTCATACTTATTTGGCTGTGTAATCTTAATTTTTTGACCATAGAAACCATCGATTTCTTTATCGCGATAATCTATAAATCTTGATGGCAAGCGTTTCATCTTAAGAACTTCTCCAGATTGGTCTGCATATACAAGTAAGTGATAGTGGGTTGTAGCCATACCATCATCAATCAGTACAAAGTAACCTGTTTTGAGCTTACCTTGTCCATTATCTAAATAGTATAGTTTATTGTTATTGATTGTGAAGTTATCCAATCGAAGTCGTACACCTGGGTCTTCTAGATAAAGATCATTGCCAACTTTTTTGATTTCTGATCTAGTTGTCATCTCTGGAAGTGGTAATACTCTACGACCATCTGCTCCAAAGTAATATCGACCTGGTAGATTTTGGAAATTACGAATAACAGCTTTAGGATCAATTTCTTGTCCTTCTTCTTTATTATCTACTAAAGCTAAGGTTGTATTTGCAACCTCATCCCCATATTTTTCGGAAAACTTCTTGAACTCAGGTTTGATATACCAAGTGTTTTTATCCACGATAACATCAGTAAAGTTATTTCCGTCAAATTTTGCTTTAATCAGATATTCATATCCATCGCCTAAACGAACAATGTCACCATGTTTATAAGGGCTATTTTGTAAAGTGAACATATGGCCATCCTTGCTGAGAATATAGCCTGTCCCATCACTAGAATTTACAACTCTATCAGAGGCCATTGCACCTGATTGTTCGAAATAATACCAATTATTATCTATGCACTCCCAACCTGTCTGCATAGAACCACTAAAACGAAGATAGTACCATGTAGACCCTTCTTTGTACCAACCTGTACGCATAGCTCCACTATCTGCTAGTGAATACCAGGTATTGCCTTCCTTGTACCATCCAGTACGCATAGCCCCACTATCTGCTAGTGAATACCAGGTATTGCCGTCTTTGAGCCAGCCTGTCTGCATTTTACCAGAACCGTCAAAATGGTACCAAGAGCCAGCATTTTGCACCCATTTGTTTTTAGCGAGGCTGCCATCTTGAGAAAGATTCCAGTCAGCACCATTTTTAACCCAAGTATCTGCAGCCTGTGCTTGGTTGATTGATAAAAGTAGACCAGCACCTGCAAGCAAACCAAGTGTGAGTAGTTTAGATTTTTTCATAGCCTTTTCCTCCTATTCTATAGTGAAATGAACATGACTTCCTAGTAAACAAAGCTGTTCGCTTTTTCGTTTTACTATGTGAAATAGTTTATTTCACAACAGAAACATTTCCTGTCTTACTATCGATTTTAACAGTTTGACCGTAGAAACCGTCAATTTCTTTATTAAGATAATCTGAAATTCCTGTTGGCAATCGTTTCATTTTAAGAATTTCACCAGATTGATCTGCATAAACAAGAATATGATAGTGATGATAGCTTGGTCTATCATCAATCAATGCAAAATAACCTGTTTTGAGTTTGCCATTAGCACCATCTAAATAGTATAGTTCATTATTATTGATTGTGAAGCTGGTAGCTCCAAGAAGAAGTCGTGCACCCGGATTTTCTAGATAGACATCATTTCCAACTTTTTTAATCTCTGAATAGGTGGTCATTTCTGGTAAATTTGTTACGCGACGACCATCTGCCCCAAAGTAATACCTGTTTGGTATGTTTTGGAAATTTTTCACGACAGCTTTAGGATTAATTTCTTGTCCTTCTTCTGTATTATCTACTAAAGCCAACATCGTATTGGAAACTTTATCTCCATATTTATCAGAAAACTTCTTAAATTCAGGTTTTATGTACCAAGCATTTTTTTCAACAATGACTCCATCTTTTGTATAAATAAGGTGATAATCATAACCATCAGACAAAGTAACAATATTTGTGATAATTGTATCATCCGCTTGAGTTTGTTCAACCTGACTTGGGAGTTTGGTTAACAGATATCCATCCTTACCAATGACATAACTTTCCCCATCACTGGCTGGAACAGCTCTGTCTGCGACCATTGCACCTGATTTTTCAAAGTAAGACCATTGACCATTTACATTCGCCCATCCTGTTGCCATAGCGCCACTGTCTTTGAGATAATACCATGTAGACCCTTCTTTGTACCAACCAGTACGCATAGCCCCACTATTTGCGAGTGAGTACCATGTATTGCCTTCCTTGTACCAGCCAGTGCGCATAGCCCCACTATTTGCGAGTGAATACCAAGTATTGCCGTCTTTGAGCCAGCCTGTCTGCATTTTACCAGAACCGTCAAAGTGGTACCAAGAGCCAGCATTTTGCACCCATTTATTTTTAGCTAAGCTTCCATCTTGAGAAAGATTCCAGTCAGCGCCATTTTTAACCCAAGTATCTGCAGCCTGTACTTGATTGATAGACAATAGTAGGCCAGCACCTGCAAGCAGACCAAATGTAAGTAGTTTAGATTTTTTCATAGCCATTTCCTCCTAAAATAGATAAATCCAAAGCAAGAAAATCCAATAGAAACGAAGTCAAAATAGAACTCCTAAAATTTCCAAGAACATAAGATAGAGACTAGTTTATCAAAAGTACATAGCCATCACCTTCCCCCAACTATAAAATAAATCCTTTTTTATATCTACATTATAGTCCTGTAAAAAAGGAAAGTCAATTAAAATTGTGACTATATTAACAATTTCATTCTAGCAGAAACTCATTGATATTTTCATTTGATCTTCATTTCTTATCTCCTTTTGGAGATTGATTTTTCTGAATTCATTATATCCCTTATTTGTCCTCAAATTTCTCCTGTCCCTAGAAAGACTAAATCTGTTCCTAAACGGTCATTTGAACCAAAGAAAAATTCCAAAGCAAATGCCTTGGAACTTCTTATCTTTATTTTGCTTGAATGATTTTAACCACATCTCCTACACTTTGCAGTTGGTCAATTTCTTCATCACTGATTTCGATATTAAATTCATCTTCCAGCGTCAAGATAAACTCCATCAAGTCAACTGAGTCAGCATCCAAATCATCTTTCAGACTCAAGGATTCTGTCACGACAAAGTCCTCTCCCTGTCGCTCTTGGATAATGGTCACAATACGGTCAAAAATTTCTTTTTCTGTCATCTCTTTTATTCTCCTGAAAATTCACGCGCAGTCTGGGCAACTACGTCTGTTTCTAGCATGGTACGAATCTGGCGAATCGTACTATAGACAGCCTTGGCATCACTTGAGCCATGAGTCTTGACAACCGGTGCCTTGACACCAAACAAGACTGCTCCACCAACATCTGAATAGTTGAGCTGTTTCTTCAAACCTCTGAGGCTATCCTTGAGAAGGAGGGCACCTAGTTTCGCTCGAAGACCTCCACCTGTAATAGCGGTCTTGAGTAAGCCCATGATTCCCATAGCTGTTCCTTCAATGGATTTGAGCACAGCGTTTCCCGTGAAACCATCTGCCACGACAACATCCGCAACGCCATTCATCAAATCACGTGCTTCCACGTTTCCGATAAAGTTCAAACTTTCATCAGCTGCTAGTAATTCGTAGGTTTCCTTACGAAGCGGGTCGCCCTTGCTACTCTCTGTTCCGTTGTTGAGCAAGCCAACACGTGGTTGCGCAATGCCACGGACATTTTTAGCATAGAAGGATCCTAGAACAGCGTATTGATGGAGGTGCTGGGCTGTATTTTCCGCATTGGCACCGAGGTCTAGCATGTCAAACCCCTTCCCATCTACAGTCGGCAAAGTCGACATAAGTCCAGGACGATCGATGTTCTTGATACGACCCACGATGAAAAATCCTGCTGCTAGTAAAGCACCTGTATTTCCTGCGGAAAGAACAGCATCTGCCTCTCCATCTTTGACAGCCTTGGCCGCCAAGACCATACTGGCATTTTTCTTCTTCCGAATAGCTCTCGTAGGTTCATCGTCTGAATCAATCTTCTCATCCGTATGGATAATGCTGACGCGCTCTGTCGCTGTCAGATATTGCTTGATTTTGCTTTCATCTCCATAGAGTTGAACCTCGATATCTGAAAAGTCAGCTAGGGCTTGATTGACACCCTCAACGATGGCCTGAGGTGCGTAATCTCCCCCCATGGCATCTACTGCGATTTTTTTCATTTCTTTTCCTCTTTTAGTAATTGTCCCCAGTCTGATAGGGAATCAATAAATTTCTTTGATTTTAGGTGAATCCCAACGTACTCTTCGTAGAGTTGATCCATAAATTGGCGTAGCTCTTGCTTGATTTCGGGCTTGAGCGAAATGGTCTCCAAGGTTTCAAAATCAATGGCTTGAAATTGATTGAGCAAATAAGGGATATTGAGATTGAGATGGCAACGTCTCTCATCTTCATGATAATGATCTGGACAGAGGCAGGCTCCATATTTGAAAGAAAAGTCAAAAGCCTGACCGACCCGATGGCAAAAGACACACTCATTAAAATTGAGGCTGATCCCAAATCGAGTCAAGATTTGGATTTCAAAAATATTGGTCAAGACTTGATAATCCAAGCCAGCTTCCATCAACTCCAAAGTCTTTTGTAAAAAAGCAAACAAGGGAGCATCCTGCTGATTGTCCTGCAAACTAGCATCTGCAAGAGCTGCCACATAGGTCGCATAGGCCATGACAAAGAGGTCGCTATTAATCTTGGGAAAAGTCATCACCTCATGATAGTCCTCAATGTAGCTAAGCCCGTCATCATTGATTCGTAAGAGAAATCGAGCCAGCACCAAGGGCTGAATAACAGGTGCCAGCTTAGACTGGCCAGCATGTTTGACAAAAAACATGCGCTTGCCAGCCTGCTCTGTAAAAATCTTGACGAGCTTGTCATCCTCCCGAAAATTGCGATTGTAGAGCACCAAGCCTTGACTCGTGATAGACTGAATCATGCTTCTCTCATGTACTCCTCAAGCCGTTTCATGGCTTCTTTGATAGTCTCCATGCTAGCCGCATAAGACAGACGCACATAGCCTTCCCCGTAACGCCCAAAGGCAGCACCAGGGATAAAGGCAACAGCCTTCTTCTGAGCAAAATCCTTCAAAAAGGCAAAGGAGTCTTGATTGTAGCCCGCTGGAATCTTAGCAAAGATATAGAAGGCACCGTCTGGTTTGATAATCTCAAAACCAAGAGCAGCCATTTTTTCGATGATATAATCCCGACGCTGGATGTATTCCTTCTTCATCGGCTCCGCATCGTTTTTACCAGCTGTCAAGGCTTCCACTGCAGCGTGTTGAGCCATGGTATTTGCGGCAGTTACCAAGTACTGGTGACTCTTGATTAACTGGGCTGTGAAGGCTGCAGGAGCGAAAATCAGCCCCAAACGCCAACCGGTCATAGCATGCGATTTAGATAGACCATTGATAATAATAGCCTGATCTCTCAACATGGTTCCCAGAGACACATGGGCTTCGCCTGTGTAGGTCAATTCTGAGTAAACCTCATCACAGACAACGAAAATCTCGTACTTGCGTAAAACAGCTGCCAAGGCCTCCAACTGCTCCCGACTGTAGGTAATTCCTGTCGGATTTGCTGGATAGTTGAGAATAACCGCCTTAAGCTTGTCACCCTGCTCCAAAATGGCCTTCTCCAACATCTCAGGAGTCAAGACAAACCCATTTTCAGTTGTATCAATCTCGACAACCTCTGCCCCAACTAGATTGACAATCGGTTCATAACCTGGATAAGCAGGAGCTGGCAAGAGCACCTTGTCTCCCTCTTCCAAAATAGCTGTCAAAGTAGCAGATAAGGCCTCTGTCGCCCCAATTGTAACCAAGATTTCATTTTCAGGAGCATAGTCCAGTTGGTACTTTTCCTTAACAAAGTCACTGGCTGCCTGACGTAGAGTCAGCAGGCCACTCATCCCTGTATAGTAGGATTGGTTCTGATCAATCGCTCGCTTGGCCGCCTCCTTGACATGATCTGGCGTTGTAAAATCAGGTTCCCCCAAGGTCAAACGCAAGACTCCAGGAATCTCCGAAATAGCCTGGTCAAACTGACGAATCAACGAAACTTGAATCTTATCTAACTGTTTATTAAAGCGCTTAGTTAAGTCCATAGATACCTCCTACTTTCAAAACGTATCTCTATTATACTACAAAAGCCCCCCGACCGCAAAAATACATGATAGAATAACGCTAGCATGACAAATTGAAGTAGGTGAATTTAAATTCATTGCAATACTATGTTTTTAGAATACTCAATGAAAATCTCATGAGACTAGGAATCGAGGTGAAAGCATAACTAAAGTTAGGTAAGCCGAAGATGACAACGTATCATGAGATTTTCGACGAGTATTGAGGTTTTGATAATCTTCGTTACAACTATTCTAGCACCATTACTGATTACTATTACCGGTAATGTCATTTCTGAGTGGATAGTCAGAAAGTGGTTAGATAAGCGCGACAAAAAAATATAACCTGAGTTTAGTTTTAATGTAACTGGACAAAAAGAAATACCAGAGGTGGAGCTCTGGTATTTTTGTTTTTGCCAAGACTTCGTTACAGTTCTTGTAGGATTATTATTACATAATTAGCACTACTTGTCAAATAATTGTTAGCTCCACTTTCTATTTTACTTTTCCTGTTTACAGGTCTATAATGGTAACAGATTCTATTTGGAGGTTTTTATGTCATTTTTATCAAAAAATGGAGCAGGCATCTTGGCCTGCCTTCTCATTTCCATCCTATCTTGGTACTTAGGAGGTTTCTTCCCTGTCATTGGCGCACCCGTTTTTGCCATTTTCATAGGCATGCTTCTACATCCCTTTCTCTCGTCCTATAAACAACTGGATGCTGGTTTGACCTTTAGTTCCAAGAAATTGCTCCAGTATGCCGTTATCTTGCTTGGTTTTGGTCTCAATATCTCGCAAGTCTTCGCAGTTGGGCAATCTTCGCTCCCTGTTATCCTGTCCACCATTTCAATAGCCTTGATTGTTGCCTACCTCTTCCAACGTTTCTTTGCACTAGATACAAAACTGGCTACCTTGATTGGAGTGGGGTCTTCTATCTGTGGGGGTTCTGCTATTGCTGCGACAGCACCTGTTATCCATGCCAAGGAAAAAGAAGTAGCCCAAGCCATATCCGTTATCTTTTTCTTCAATGTCTTGGCTGCACTTATCTTTCCAACTCTAGGAACCTGGCTTCACTTATCAAATGAAGGCTTCGCCCTCTTTGCAGGAACTGCAGTCAACGATACTTCCTCTGTAACAGCCACAGCCAGCGCCTGGGACAATCTCTACCAGACTAATACCCTCGAATCCGCAACCATTGTCAAACTTACGCGGACTCTGGCTATCATTCCCATCACTCTCTTTCTCTCCTACTGGCAAAGTCGCCAACAAGAAAATAAGCAAGGATTGCAACTGAAAAAAGTCTTCCCACTTTTTATCCTCTACTTCATCCTTGCATCTCTCCTAACTACCCTCCTGACTTCTCTCGGTGTGTCCAGTAGCTTCTTTACTCCTCTCAAACAACTCTCCAAATTCCTCATTATCATGGCCATGAGTGCGATCGGTCTCAAAACAAATCTGGTAGCCATGATTAAATCCAGCGGAAAATCCATTATTCTAGGAGCCATCTGCTGGATTGCCATCATCCTCACCAGCCTTGGGATGCAGACCCTTATCGGCATTTTCTAATACTCTTCGAAAATCTCTTCAAACCACGTCAACGTCGCCTTGACGTATGTATGGTTACTGACTTCGTCAGTTTCATCTACAACCTCAAAGCCGTGCTTTGAGCAGCCTGCGGCTAGTTTCCTAGTTTGCTCTTTGATTTTCATTGAGTATAACACAAAAGGTAGCCCACCAGCTACCTTTTCTTATGCTTCCTCAATCAAGCGAGTATGTTCTCTCTTGATACAGCGATTCATCACGATGTCATCACATCCACCAGCACGCAAGATTTCTTCCGCTTCTAGACTTTCAAGTCCTAGCTGTGCCCAAAAAATCTTGGCGTCAGCTTTGAGAAAATCACGCGCCACATCTGGCAGAAACTCACTGCGACGGTAAACATTGACAATATCTACAGGAAAAGGAATCTCCGCTAAGCTAGCATAGGCCTCTTCACCCAAGATTTCGCCACCTGCCGCCTTGGGATTGACTGGGATAATTTTATAACCCCGAGCCTGCATTTCCTTTGTCACTCGATTGCTCGTTGTTTCCTCACGGTCTGACAGGCCCACCACAGCAAGGGTTTTATTCGTTGCTAGATACTGACGAATCACGCCATCACTTGGATTGATAAATTCTTGACTCATAGAAATCCTCCTTTTTCATCAGTATAGCACATTTTGAAAAGGCTTGCAGATTTTGACTACAAAAAAGGAGGACTAGCCCCCTTTTTATTTAGCCTCGTACCAGGTTACCCCTTCATTCTCATCTGCAATGAGGGGAACACTGAGTTGAATGGCTTCTTCCATGGTTTGTTTGACCAATTTTTTCATCTCTGCTAATTCCGATTTAGGAACTTCAAGGACGATTTCATCATGCACTTGCAGAAGCATTTTGGTCTGATAGCCGCCTGCAACTAGAGCCTTGTCTAGCTGAATCATAGCAATCTTGAGAATATCTGCCGCAGATCCCTGAATAGGGGAGTTGATAGCAGTTCGCTCTGCAAAACCACGAATGTTAAAGTTGCGCGAATTGATATCTGGCAACTCACGACGACGCTTAAAGAGGGTCTCTACATAGCCCTTATCACGCGCCTCACGCACCACTTCATCCATGTAGTTTTTAATACCCGGGAAGCGTTCAAAGTAGGTATCAATGTAGGCTTTGGCCTCCTTACGGCTAATGCCCAGATTATTAGACAAACCAAAGTCTGAAATCCCATAAACTACTCCAAAGTTAACTGCCTTGGCATTGCGACGATCGTTTGCAGTCACATCCTCAGGACGCTCAATACCAAAGACACGCATGGCTGTTGAGGTATGGATATCAGCCCCCTCTTGAAAGGCCTTAATCAAGTGCTCATCCTTAGAAATATGCGCCAAAACACGCAATTCAATCTGAGAATAGTCGGAGCTGAGCAGCACACTATCCTCCCACTCAGGCACAAAAGCCTTACGAATAAGACGGCCTTGCTCCAAACGCACAGGAATATTTTGCAAATTTGGATCCACACTAGACAAACGCCCAGTCTGGGTCAAATCCTGCACATAGCGCGTATGAATCTTGCCATCAGCCAAAATCCAGTCCTGCAAGCCAATCACATAAGTGGATTGAATCTTGGCAATCTGACGGTAGTCAAGAATTTTCTTAACAATCGGAGCAATCGGAGCCAGGCGCTCCAGCACATCCACCGCTGTCGAGTAACCCGTTTTAGTTTTCTTAGTGTATTCTAGAGGTAGTCCCAATTTTTCAAAGAGAAGCACGCCCAACTGCTTAGGCGAGTTGATATTAAACTCCTCACCAGCCAGTTCGTAAATCTCCTGAGTCAGTTTTTCAATAACAAGCTCATTTTCAGCCTGCATCTCAAGCAAGGTCGCTTTCTTGACCGTAATCCCAGCAATTTCCATCTTGGCAAGGACAAAAGCCAGAGGTTGCTCCATATCATAAAGAAGCTCTAATTGCCCGTTTTCACTAAGTTTTTCAAGCAAAATAGGTTCTGTTTCGACCAAAACGGCAAGCTTACGTGCCAAATGTTCTAAGAATTTCTCGCGTTCAGGAATGGCCTTCTTGACTCCCTTACCATAGAAAGTCTCATCATCAACCAAGTAAGTCTGACCATAAAGACTAGCGATGGTCGCAATTTCATTGTCCTCCACAGTCGAAAGAAGGTATTTAGCCAAACGACTATCAAAAGCAGGCGCCTGCAAATCCACACCCAAACGATGCAAGAGAACTTTAGCTTTCTTAAAGTCATACACCCTCAAAGGTGTTTTTTCTAGAAAATCCTTGAAAATAGGCTCTTGCAAAAGCTCAAGCTTATCTGTAGCATAGAGCTTATCCCCACAAGACCAGGCAAAACCAACCAAATCGTCCGTATGGTAATTCTCTCCAAAAAGCTCAAAATGGAAGATAGACTCTTCACTCAGCATATCTTGACTAATTTGGTCAACGATAGTAAAGTTCAAACTCTCAGCCACATCAGCTGACGACACATTTAAAGCCTGCTTGAGCTGTTTGAAACCCATCTCATCGTAGAATTTCCCAAGATTTTCCACATCTGGACCACTATAGACCAAATCCTTCAAACCAATCTCAATCGGTGCCTTGGTATCAATGGTCGCCAGTGTTTTTGACAAAAAGGCCTGTTCCTTATCATTGATGAGATTTTCCTTCATCTTAGAAACCTTCATCCCATCGATATTTTCATAAATTCCCTCGAGCGAGCCATGCTCCAGCAAGAGCTTGATACCCGTCTTTTCACCGATTTTAGTCACTCCAGGGATATTATCCGACTTATCACCCATGAGCGCCTTGAGATCGATAAACTGCGTCGGTGTAATGCCCATCTTTTCCATAAGATAATCTGGCGTAAAGGCCTCAAACTCAGCCACACCTTTCTTGGAAATCTCAACCACTGTATGCTCATCCGTCAGCTGAATCAAGTCCTTGTCCCCACTGACAATGATAATATCAAAACCATCCTGCTCTGCTAGCTTATCCAGTGTCCCAATGATATCATCTGCCTCATACTGAGCCAACTCATAATGACGAATCCCCATATGATCCAACAACTCACGAATAAAAGGAAATTGCTCACGAAACTCATCAGGAGTCTTAGCCCGACCACCCTTATAGTCCGCATACATCTCTGTCCGGAAGGTCGTCTTTCCCGCATCAAAAGCCACCAAAATATGACTAGGCTCAACCCGCTCCAACAAATGGCTCAACATCAACTGAAAGCCATAAATCGCATTGGTATGCAAACCAGCCGCATTCTTAAAACGATCCAACTGCTGATAGAGCGCAAAAAACGCCCGAAAAGCAACAGAAGACCCATCAATCAATAATAATTTTTTCTTATCCATACACCCATTATAAAGGAAAGCATCAAAAAATACCATTGGGAAGAGCCATACCCAATATTTTTCACACTTTTTCCGAATAAATAGATGGTAGTAGAGAATCTAACACTCTTGCTTTTTCACTTTCAGAACAAGGAGCCTGACAATTTTTTCGGACTCATCGAGGACAATCTAAAGCAGGTTCATCCTCTTTTTCAGACTTTCTTTAAAACATTTCTCAAAGATAAAGAGAAAATCGTCAACGCCCTTCAACTACCCTATTCTAACGCCAAATTGGAAGCGACAAATAATCTCATCAAACTTATCAAGCGCAATGCCTTTAGTTTTCGAAACTCTGAAAACTTCAAAAAACGGATTTTTATTGCTCTCAACATCAAAAAAGAAAGGACAAATTTTGTCCTTTCTCGATCTTAGCTTTTCTTCAACCCACTACAGTTGACAAAGAGCCTAAAAAGCAGGAGATTTCTCTCCTGCTTTGATTTAATCACTTAAAATTAAACCCATTCACCGTTTCCGTTTACAGTGTATCCATTTACAGTAGTGTTAACTGCAAGGGCACCTGAACCGTCAACGTAGTACCATTTACCACCAACTTGGAACCATTGGCTAGCTTTCATAGCACCTGAGTTTTCAAGGTAGTACCATTTACCACCGTCTTGCAACCAACCAGTTTGCATTTGACCTGAACCGTTTAGGTAGTACCAAGTGTTACCATCTTTAACCCACCATTTTTGCATTACGCCTTCAGCGTTAAAGTAGTACCAAGCACCGTCAACTTGCAACCAACCAGTAGCTTTTTCACCTTTAGCGTTAACTACATAGTTCCATTGACCTTTATCAGTTTTCTTCCAACCAACAACTTCTTCTGGTTTAGTATCCAAAGCAGTTACAAGGTTATCACGGTTATATGAAAGGCCATATTTTCCGTAAACTTCTTTAGCTGCATCTTCAGCTGCTTCAAGAGCTTTTTTAGCGTTATCACGTGTTTCACGCGCAGTTGCGAGTTCTCCTACGTTAGTTCCATCGCCAGCAAGTTTATTAAGTTCTTCTTCTTTTTCAGTAACTTTTCTTTCCAAACCTGCTACAGCTTTTGCCAAGGCAATTTTATCATTTGCTTTTTTAGCTACAATAGCAGCCATACGAGCTTTAGCTTCTGCGGCATCTACAACTGCTTTTTCTTCTTTAGCAACTTGATCATTGTAATCTTTGTCAGCTTTTACTTTAGCATCTGTTGCTTTTTTAGTAGCCTCTTTAGCATCATTCAATGCTTTTTCAAGTTTTTTCAATTCTTCTGAATCTTTTTGACCAGCTTTAACAGCTGCATCTAAAGCTGTCTGAGCTTCTGATTGAGCTTCTTGAGCTTTCTCTAGTGCTTTACCAGCAGCATCTGCTACAGTTTTCAAACCAGCAGCTTTATTTTCATTTGCAGTTGTAACTGCTTTGTTATATACAGCTTCAGAAGCTTTATAGTATTCATCTAATTGAGCTGAATCTCCAGCGATATCTGAAATTTCTTTTTGAGCAAGGTAAAGACGAGTCAATTCAGCTTGAACTGCTTTAAGACGAGCTTCAACTGTATTATAAGCATCTTCAGCTTTTGTAAATTTAGAATAAGCATCTAATACAGCTTTGTTTTTAGGTGTCAATGCATCAGCAATTTCTTTTGCAGTTGCTGCTGCACGTTTTTGTTCTGCTGCAACTTTTGCATTATCATAATCTTGTGAGTATTGATCTGCTGAAACAGCTTGTACAGCACCAAATGCTGCGAGTGCGACTGCGCTTGTCAATAAAACTTTTTTCATCGTTTTATCTCCTTCATTTTTCTTTATAATATTTTTCGTAAGACTATCTTACTACCATACAGTATATAAATATTTGCAGGATTTGTCAAGAGTTTTCTGATATTTTTTTCTTTTTTTCATCATTTTTTAAAAAAAGAGACAAAAAGGTCACTCTTATGTACAACATAAAAGTTTAGAGAGGTAAGTAATGAAAATCATCAGAACTTTTAACAAAAACCACTCTATCTAAATCACTTGAATGATTAGATAGTGCTCACTTCTATGATATTATCTTACAAACGCTATCAAATGTCAAGCAAAAATGGCAAGTTTTTTGATAATAACTTGCCATTTTATAAACTTTCTACTATTTAAAGTGTGATCTTATAGCAGTTCCTCAAATTCTGCAACAGTCATGCCTAATTGCCCACTCGCAACCTCGGAAGTCAGAAGTCCTTGACGGACTAGATTTAATAGCATAGACAAACTTCCTTCAACTTTCCCACGCTCCAGTCCTTGTTCAATCCCCTCAGCACGGCCACGTTCAAGACCACGCTCTAAACCTTGTTCAATACCTTTTTCAAGACCTTCTGCCCTAGCTGTTTCCAAGGCATAGTCCTGTGCTAACAAGGCTTGTTCTTCTCGCATACGTAGTTGACTAAACATTTTCCTGTCCTCCTCGGACCAGCTTTTGTAGTCTAGCAGTTGGTCTGCCTGGCTGATGACTCGCTCTGGTTGCTGGGTAAAGTCCTTGTTCCCGAAAAACTCCAACCACGGCTTGCGAACCTCGTCTTTGCTGGTTTCTCTGTATTTTTAGGTCTTATTTCTGATGGTCTTTCAATAGTGACTCAAACTCAGCTACTGACATACCCAACTGCTGGCTAGCAACTTCAGGTGTTAGAATACCTTGACGGACTAGACTTACTAAACCTACTTTTAATCCCTCTTCAATGCCTTCCGCTCGTCCTCGTTCAAGTCCTTGTTCAATCCCCTCAGCACGGCCACGTTCAAGACCACGCTCTAAACCTTTTTCAATCCCCTCTGCCCTAGCTGTTTCCAAGGCATAGTCATGTGCTAACAAGGCTTGCTCTTCGCGCCTGCGTTGTTCACTAAACATTTTCCTGTCCTCCTCGGACCAGCTCTTATAGTCCAGCAGTTGGTCTGCTTGGCTAATGACTCGCTCAGGTTGCTGGGTAAAGGGTTTGTTCCCGAAAAACTCCAACCATGGTTTGCGAACCTTGTCTTTGCTGGTTTCTCTGTATTTTTTTAGTTCTAAGAATGCCGTCTTGACTAGATGATTTTCTTGACCATTATTGGTGATGGTTAAGACTTCACCTGTCGTGTCCTCGCGCATACTAAAGCTATGGAAAGCCAAGTCATCTTGGAAATAATTGCTATCCACGATTGCAATGGCATAAACCGGTGCGATGTGTTTATAACTCTGGTGTGTATCACCTTCTCGTTGACGAATTTTTTCAAGGTTTTGATTGACCTGACTACATAGATAAGCCCACAGGCGATTGATGAAAAAGTTCTGATGATGAACTTGAATCTCAATGATTACTTGAGTTCCATTATCCAACTCCGCCAAGACATCTATACTGGTATAGAAATCCTGCGCCGAGTAAGGCATGGAAGGTAATACGTGAATGTTACTTCCCTCCAAAATAGTCACATTTTTTGCTGGTAAATCCAACATATCGCGAATAAATTGACAAGTGATTTCCGGATTGCTGAAAATTTTCTTAGCAACCAAGTCATTAGTTGGGCTGATGCCCGGATGACGTACAGTCATACTTTCTCTCCTTTCATTATAGCACATTTTTAAATCTAATTTACTAGATTTGATGCCTCTATCTATTTATTCGGAAAAGAGATGAAAAAACCTGAGAATTATGGCTCTGTGTCAACTGTAGTGGGTTGAAGAAAAGTTAAGATCGAGAAAGGACACATTTCGTCCTTTCTTTTTTGATGTTCAGAGCAATAAAAATCCGTTTTTTGAAGTTTTCAAAGTTTCGAAATCCAAAGGCATTGCGCTT